>CAKZLH010000182.1 GCA_937125285.1 uncultured Balneolaceae bacterium
TGGACCAACAAGAGGAGGCCTTGAGCCAGAACCTAGCCAGTGAAGTACAAGAAAGCCCGGCGCCCGCAGCTGAAGAGGCGGTGGTTTCATCCAACAAGAAGGATTCGGTGGTAAGTGCCCCCCTCAATGCAACCAGCCCGAACAACATTCCTCCTGGTCAGCCTAAATATGGCTTAACGGGAGTCGTTAATTCACAGGCTAATGATGGCTATACCCTCGTATTATTTTCCTTGTCAAACCGACAGAGTGCGATGGAAAAATATCAATTATATAGAGATCAGGGATACCGAAGTTTGGTTTCGCCCGTTACTTCGGAGCGATATGGATTGATGTGGCGGGTAAGTATTGGTCAGTTTGCCACCGTAAATGAGGCCTTATCAGCCGCTGAGGAACTTCCAACTGAACTCGCTAAAGACTATTTTATTACCAAAATTTAATTGAATTGCTATGACCCTATTTGCAACCTTTTTACTTGCGTATCAACTTCAAGATACCATGGCCGTTGATACCTTAATGGCAGCAATGGAGCCCGAATCTATTAGTTTTTTTGATTTAATGGTCGAGGGTGGAGTTCTAATGATTCCCATATTGGTGTTATTTTTCTTGTCTATTTACGTCATAGCCGAACGCTGGAGTGCGATTGGGCGCAGCAATACCGACACGGATGCTTTTTTGGTATCCATTGAGAATCTCTTGAAGTCTGGTAAGCAAAATGAAGCCATGCAGTATTGCGATTCATTTGATAAACCCTTGGCTCGAATTATTAAAGCAGGGATTAAACGTCTAGGACGCCCTATCAGAGACATTGAGGACGCGATTGATAATGCTGGTAAAAAAGAAATCTTTTACTTGGAAAAGAAAATGAACTGGCTCGCCACCATTGCGGGGGTTGCCCCATTGTTGGGTTTTACGGGTACGGTAACAGGAATGATTGAAGCCTTTATGGATATTCAGTCTCTTCAGGGTAATGTAAATCCCAGTGCACTTGCGGGCGGTATTTGGGAGGCCTTGATTACAACAGCGGCAGGTCTGATGGTCGGTCTTATTGCCTTTGGTTTTTATAACTTCTTGTTGGGCAAAATCAATCGATCCATATTCGAGTTGGAAAACGCATCGGCCGATTTCATGGATTTGTTACAAACCCCATCGCCTAAAAAATAGGAAGCATTATGGCTAGAGATTTTAGACGCGGTGATAAACGATTAGCACCCCTTTCTCTGTTTTCACAATCTTCATTAACAGATATTGTACTGTTGCTACTGATATTCTTTCTGCTTACCTCCTCTTTTGTAAGCAACTTTGGGATACAAGTAAATATTCCTAAGGCCGAAACTTCTTCGGTAACACAGCAGGAATACATTTCGGTAGCCATTACAAACGATGGACAATTTTATGTGGATGGAGCCCTTACCGCTCAAGGTGAATTGGCATTGGCCATACGAGAAGCGCGGAACAATAAGCCAGAAGGCATGATAGTACTACGCGCCGATAAAGATGCTAAAGTAGATGATGCTGTTCGGGTATTGAATATTGGAAAAGCCTTGCAACTGAAACTAGTGATGGCAACCGAGCAGAGTTCTTACTAGATGTTAAATCCCTAATGCCATGAGTTTGGATACCTTAACCATCGATGAAAAAAGAGGCTTAGCGACCAGCGGAATCACCGCTGTAGTGCTTCTTTTGTTTTCGATTTGGTATTCCATTGATACCAATCGAAATATGAGGCCATCGTTCATTGAGGTTGAATTTGGCGAATTTAAGTCAGGTCAATTATCTGAATTTTCAGAGCAGCAAAACGAACAGTTGGCTACTCGGCAGAACCCATCCGAAACGCCTACGGAAGAACCGGTTGAAGATTCTCCTGAGCCCGAAACCACTCCTGAAACAACGGCTCAGGAAAATACCAAACCCGTTGACTTGCCCGATGAAGTGGAAGAAGTACTTGAAGACCCCGTAGAAACGCCGGAAACCGAAGTCTTAGATCCCACTCAGAATGCTTCGGAAGTGGCCGAGGAAGAGATTGAGATACCCCCACAGGCACAGATGGATGAAGAGC
>CAKZLH010000183.1 GCA_937125285.1 uncultured Balneolaceae bacterium
TACGTCTAGCATTTCCAAAAAGGACATATGCTCATTAACCGTATCTAGCGTTCGGTCTTCGAAATATCCTTTGGCAGTAGGTCCACTTTGGCGCCAGTATCTCAGATGAATAGTCATATTTGTACTCATAAATGGTCCTCTTATTTGTAACTACGTTGCTTTAGTTCAACAAATTCAAAATTTAAATCTTCTTTGTGTAGGGCTTCTTCTAGGACCCCATTTCGATCTTTAAATTCCCATGCCGAGACATAGGCATAGTCTTGGTCATTACGGATAGCTTCACCTTCTTCGGTTTGAAACTCCTCTCTTAGGTGACAACCACAAGACTCATTACGATCTAGAGCATCCATGGCCATGAGTTCGGCTAATTCAAAGAAATCTGCTACCCGGCCTGCAAATTCCAAATACTTATTGTAATTGGCTTTTTCACCCGGTACATACACATTGGTCCAGAACTCTTCTCGAAGACTCCGGATATCTTCGATGGCTTGCTCTAGTCCTTCTTTGGTTCGGGAAATACCAATCTTATCCCACACAATTCTCCCAAGTGTTCGGTGGAAATCGATGATGGTACGTTTACCCTTAATATTCAGGAGTCGATCGATGCTTTCTTGGGCTTCTTTAGCGGCCTGTTCAAAAGCATCATGATCCGTGCCATAACGTGTTCCGGGTTTGATATCTGCTAAATAGTTACCGATGGTACTAGGAAGTACGAAATAACCATCGGACAATCCTTGCATCAATGCACTGGCACCTAACCTATTGGCCCCATGATCAGAGAAATTAGCTTCGCCGGTAGCAAATAGCCCTGGTACTGTGGTCATAAGATTGTAATCAACCCAAAGCCCACCCATGGTATAGTGCACGGCTGGGAATATTCTCATTGGCTGCTTGTAGGGGTTTTCACCTGCTATATTTTCATACATATCGAAGAGGTTTCCATACTTAGCCGATATCACATCCTCTCCATCTCGGGCAATGGCATCACGGAAATCGAGATATACCGCCAAACCGGTTTCTCCTACACCCAAACCTTGGTCGCAAACTATTTTCGCATTTCGTGAGGCTACGTCTCTGGGTACGAGGTTCCCAAAACTTGGGTATTTTTCTTCGAGGTAATAGAAACGCTCCTCCTCCGGAATATCATTAGGATGGCGATCATCTCCCTTCTTTCTAGGTACCCACACTCGTCCATCATTACGTAAACTCTCACTCATAAGTGTGAGCTTCGATTGATAATCTCCAGATACGGGGATACAGGTTGGATGCACCTGAACAAAACTTGGATTGGCAAAAAGCGCCCCTTTTTTATGAGCTCTCCAAGCCGCGGTTACGTTAGAATTTTTAGCATTAGTAGAAAGATAAAACACATTGCCATACCCACCGGTTGCTAATACGACAGCGTCCGCCTCATGTCTACAAATTTCACCGGTAACTAGATCCCGAGTGATAATACCTCGAGCTTGCCCATCAATAATTACCACCTCTAACATTTCATGACGAGGGAAATATTCGATTCCACCCTCCTCAACCTGACGCATCATGGCTTGGTAAGCTCCTAGAAGTAATTGCTGACCTGTTTGCCCTCGAGCATAAAAGGTTCGACTTACTTGAGCTCCACCAAAAGAGCGGTTCGCCAATAAACCAGAATATTCACGAGCAAAGGGCACTCCCTGAGCAACGGCTTGATCAATAATGTTGTTCGAAACTTCAGCCAAACGATACACATTGGCTTCGCGAGACCGGTAATCCCCTCCTTTAATGGTGTCGTAGAACAAACGCCATACGCTATCACCGTCATTAGGATAATTTTTTGCAGCATTAATGCCTCCTTGAGCCGCTATTGAATGCGCGCGCCGCGCCGAATCTTGGATACAAAAGCTCTTCACTTTATACCCCATTTCCGCCAAACTTGCCGCTGCCGCTCCACCTGCAAGACCGGTACCTACAATAATGACCTCATACTTACGGCGGTTACTTGGTGCCACCAATTTCATTTCTTTCTTATGCCGGCTCCACTTTTGTTCTAATGGGCCTTCAGGAATTTTTGCATCTAAAGTAAACATTCGAAATCTCCTTGATTAATAAGCAATTAGTGAACCGGTTCCATTGGTAAGGAAGATATAAATGGGTATGAAAAGGAAACCCAACATCAATATCATGGCGAACACATACCCACCCAACTTGAAGGCTTGTGTATTGTTCTTATTGGTAATTCCAAGTGAGGTAAACGCACTCCAAGCACCATGAGATAAATGAAGAAGAATGAGAGTTAGTACCACTACATAACCAAGTGCTATATACCAGGTGGTGAATGAATCGATAACCAATTGTCGCAAGTCTCTAATGGTTTCTCCATCGGCGGTGGTAATCATTTCGGTTTCCCCAAACTTGAAAGACCAAATATGAATCACCAAAAATAGCAGAATGGTGATACCTGAAAATATCATACTTCGAGAGGCCAAATTTTGACGGCTTGCACCACCTCGAGTTTTATACACTTCATAGGAGCTACCACGTGATTTACGTCGCCCCAACCAAATGGAAACACCTAAATAGGAATGATACAGTACAAAAAACAACAACCCGGCCTCAGCGATGTATAGTAGTGGACCTAGACTTTCTAATTGCTTTGTGTAGAGGTTGAACGCATCAGCAGATGCAAAAATGGCATAATTACCCGCTAAATGAACCACTAAAAATAGCATGAGGCCAATGCCGGTCAACGCCGTCATTATTTTTCTGCCTACTTGCGACTGTAACGCCTTGATGATCGTTGGCATGATGATAGATTTTATAATGCAGTTGATAACTCCTGAGTAACGTCTGCTTCAACAGTACATACTCTTTATTTCCTTAGTGGGAATATAGTAAATTGTATTTTTTAAAGTTGTTTAGATTCCGTCCATATTTGTAGTTATTTACAATTTACCAGAACTCATGAATTCAATCGTAGCTAAATCCCTCGTCATTCGTGTTCATCCCTAAGCAAAGCCATCCATTTAGTTACAAAATTAAATCCTCAGAGTTCATCTGTTACTTATTCGAACTACAAACTCAAGATCAGGCATCCGAACTGCTTCAATCCGTAAAAAAAGAACATCATACGGCCAATCATCACTGCTGGGCTTGGCGTTGGGTCGCCTTTTCAGAAGATATCATGAATATTCGGGAACATCAGAGCGATGATGGTGAACCCAGGGGCACGGCAGGTTTCCCTATCCTTCATCGCCTGCAACATCATGATTTGGTCAATACGCTAGCGGTGGTAGTGCGCTATTTTGGAGGAACTAAGTTGGGGAAAAGTGGACTCATTGAATCCTATTCAGAGGCCACCCAATCGGCCATTGTAAACTCCCAATTGACTCGGTTTGAAGCTGGCTATGAGCTTCATATTCGTAACTCTTATGAACTAGAAAACTTGGTTAAACAGTGGCTTCATCATCAAAAAGCTCCTCTGTTAAGCAGCGAGTATAGCATGCATGTTGAACGTAAAATCTTCGTGCCATTAGAAGACAAAGCAGCCATTGAAGACAGCCTCAAGGATTGGGCTCACACTGAAATCGAATGCAATTGGTCGGAGCTCAAATTGTTAGCCTCTCTTACCAGCTAGCATCCAAAAAAGTGTCCGGATTGAAAATAGTCGAATCCATGGCTGTGGGTACCTGAATATTAAAATACTCTTCGTACAACATGCGTTGTCCATTCATGTTAAAGACAACCTCCGGTGCAATCCAACCACCCTTTATGGGTTCGTAGCGATTGAATTGGACTTCTTGAACCGTTCCCGCTCTTCCTGGCTTGATACTTCTTACAAACAACAGTCGGTCCTGCTCAATCCAAAACTGAGGTGCTTCCTCCGATGGAGCATCCACGCCGATTACCCAAACGGCCTTACCTTGCCACTCATCTTCGTACATTTTGCTCATATCATAGCCCACCGTTTCCAACTGTTCAAGGGTTTTTTCAGGATGCTGCTTATAAACATCAAAACCCAATACCAAAAGATCGTGTATACGAGGCAACTCCTGAATTTTTTCTCCGTTGGCAAACCCATACTGTATGCCATCTCGAAATAAAATGCCATTCCCAGAATTCTTTTCATCAAAGTGAATGGCCAACGCACCTGGCGCCTGCAGAGCTTCAAACCACCATTGGGTCCGTTCTACTTCTCCATTGGCATCGTAAAAGGTGGTTTTTTGGTCGAAGGTTACATAGGAATACCAGGTATCCTGATACCTTTCCACCATTTGCTCCAGCAAAGATAAAGGAGTGGGCTCGGAACGTGTCTCGAGGTTTTCAGGTTCAGCAGATACCTGTAAAAACAACAGGAAAAGTATAACGAAGTTCATAAAGCAGTCGTGAAATAAGGTTTGAATCAACAGAATTAAACTTAGCACTTATTCCCCATTGTTAACACTTCTTATTTTTTAGTACTATACCAACCATTCATCCAGAAGATCTATTATGAAAATTTATACCAAACAAGGCGACGGTGGACAAACCGCATTATTCGGTGGAGATCGCGTATCCAAGCATAGCATCCGAATCGAAACCTACGGAACAGTGGATGAACTAAACTCCATCTTAGGGGTAGCGATCGCACATGATCACCATGCATTTACTGGCGAGGTAGTCAACGAAGTGCAGCATCAGCTTTTTATATTAGGTGCCGATTTAGCCACCCCCTTTCATTCAAATGCTCGAATCGACCGTATCTCGGAAGACGAAGTGCACTATCTGGAAGAAAAAATAGATTTTATGGAGGAGCATTTACCCCCACTGAAAAATTTCATATTACCCAGTGGTAGCATAGCCGGTTCTACCTTTCATCATGCTCGTACAGTATGTAGAAGAGCCGAGCGTCTTGCGGTGGTTTGCAGTAATCAAGAAAAAATTAATGAAAAGGTTCTTAGCTACCTCAACAGACTCAGCGATTTTCTATTTGTTTTGGCTAGATACGAGAACCATCAAAGTGGTTGTCTAGAAAATCCATGGATTCCAAAAAAGTAAACAACAAGAAAGGTAAAAACGCCAAAAGCATCGAACGCAGTAAACAACGTGTTCGCCTGTTCTATGCGATCACGATTTCGGTGCCCTTTCTGTTTTTTATTCTGCTTGAACTTGGCTTACGAGCAGGCAATTATATGGGGAACTTAGAATTGTTTTCCGACCCGGGCATTGAAAATGAGGCGTATTTATTGCCCAATCCCAATTTTGCTGCTCGCTATTTTTTTTACACCAAGACCGTACCCAGTCCGTCCATAGACGTTTTCAAACAGAAAAAGAGCTCCAATAGCTTCCGAGTGTTTGCCATGGGCGGATCCTCCGCCGCAGGCTATCCCTACGGGTTTAATGGGACCTTTTCACGAGTAACCAAAGACATATTACAGGATTATATGCCGGATCGTGAGGTTGAGATTGTCAATGTGGGCATTAGCGCGATTAGCAGCTATACCCTTTATGATCAGGTGGAAGAAATCCTAGCACACCAGCCAGATGCCATTATGATTTACGCCGGCCACAACGAATTCTATGGCGCACTTGGTGTGGGTTCAAATGAAAACTTGGGGGGCTTTCCTTGGTTTGTTCGAGGATACCTGAAACTTCAACAGTACAAAACCTTTTTACTACTCAGAAACGCCTTGGTATCGGCCGGTAAATGGGTTTCGGGCATGGTATCTGATGAGCAGGTTGACCCAACCGCCACTTTAATGGAACGCATTATCAATTCTAGGTCCATTCCGTTAGACGGACCGAAGCATCAGCTAGCCATGCATCAGTTCGAAAGCAATATGGAGGCGATTCTAGAGCTATTTGAATCGGCAGGAGTACCTGTTTGGATCGGTAGTTTAGCGAGTAACTATAAAGATCAGCCTCCATTCGTAGATGTAGAAGATGCTTCACTACCCCCTGCCACCCAGGTGTATGAAGAGGCCCAAAGACTCTACAGAGAAGGTGATATGTCACAAGCTCAGCAACAATTCGCCTACGCCAAAGACCTAGATGGATTAAAATTTAGAGCCCCTGAATCCATTAATACCCTCATTCAAAATTTAAGCAATACCTATCCACACGTTCGCTATGTACCCGTCTATGAGCAATTCACCCAGGAAAGCCCCAATGGCATTATTGGTAATGAGCTCATGCTCGAGCATTTGCATCCCAACACTCGAGGCTATTTTCTCATTGGTCGCGCCTTTGCTCAATCTATGATATTGGATGCTGAATTGGGTATCGAACATACAGAAGATGTGCTGGATCTAAACACATTTCAACCCTATGAAAATCAAATGTACATTAGCGAATTCGATCATCGTATCGCCTATCATCGTGTACGTACATTGAAGCAGGGTTTCCCTTTCGTACTAGGAAAGAAGCCTACTCCCTATCAAAATACCTATCGCCCCATCAATGTGGCCGATTCACTTGCGTTTCTCGCCGTTCATTCCAGAATGAATTGGGACGAAGGAAAAGTAGAACTAGGCAGTTACTACGAATCCACAAATGAGCCTGAAAAAGCATTTTTAGAATATATGGGCCTGGTTCGAAATCAACCGTGGAACGATTCGCCCTATATTTTTGCCGCTCGAATACGCTTGAATGAAAACAATTTTGAGGCGGCAGAACCCCTATTAGAACAAGCCTATTCTATTGAGCCAACCGATGCCTATGCCACCAAAATGCTGGGGGCCATCATGGTTCAGAAAGGCAATCTAGAACGTGGCATCCAACTCCTGGAAGAGTCCCGGGCCATCACTTCCAATGATCCCCAAATGCTCTATAATCTCTCAGGTGCCTACGGTTTAAATAAAGAGTATGCGAAAGCTATGGAAATAGCTAAGGAAGTTGTTGCAATAAACCCTAATTTTCCAGGGATTCAGCAATGGATAGCTCAACTTTCACGTGCGCTAAATCAATAGCACAAAAAATTTATATGGTATGGCTTTAATGATCTCTGTCTCGGGTATCCGAGGTATTTTTGGAACAGATTTAACACCTGAGAATCTCGCTCGCTTCACCGCAGCTTATGGCAGCTGGCTCAAAGGTGGCAAAGTAGTGGTGGGCCGAGATTCTAGAATCTCCGGGAAAGTTTGTGAAGACATTGTGGTTTCCACTCTAAAGAGTGTAGGTTGCACGGTTATTAGAGTGGGCATTGTGCCAACACCAACCGTGGCCATGGGGGTGCTCAAGCATCAAGCAGATGGAGGTATTATCATTTCAGCCAGCCATAATCCGGGTGAATGGAATGCTTTAAAACTCCTGAACTCGAAAAGTGAGTTTCTAGACGCCGAGCAAGGGAAAGAAGTAATTACTCTGTCTGAAACAGGTGATTTTTCGTATGTAGATGCCTTTCACCTGGGAGAAGAGATGGAAGATTACGAGCTTTTGGAGCATCATATCGATGCCATTCTGGAGCTACCTTACATCGATGCCAATCTCATTGCTAAACAGGGCTATAAAGTAGCGGTAGATGCGGTTAATGGAGCGGGTTCTTATTCGGTTCCGAGGCTTTTGGAGCGATTGGGAGTTGAGGTAGCCGCCATTCACTGCACTCCCAATGGCCACTTCCCGCACAACCCGGAACCCTTACCAGAACATCTCGGTGAAATTTGCGAACTCGTACGCAAAGAAAACGCTCATTTGGGCGTAGTTACCGACCCAGATGCCGACCGTTTGGCCTTAGTAGATGATCTTGGGCGATTATTTGGCGAAGAATATACGCAGGCCACAGCTTTCGATTTTATTCTTTCCAAAAATCCAGGGCCATCGGCGACTAATTTATCCTCCTCCAGAATTTGTGATGTAGTTGCCGAGCAATACGGTCAAGTTTGTCATCGATCGGCGGTAGGAGAGATTAACGTCGTGAAAAAAATGCAAGAAGTGGGCGCGGTTATTGGTGGCGAAGGAAATGGAGGCGTTATTCTACCCGAACTTCATTATGGCAGAGATGCGCTAGCCGGCATTGCCCTTACCCTACAATTGCTTGCCGAACGCGGACTCAGTGCATCCGAGTATCGGGATCAATGGCCAACCTTTCACATGAGTAAAAACAAAATACAGCTCACCGATCTGGGAGCATCAGCTCCCGAAGTGCTAAGCATGGTAGAAAGTCATTATTCCAGCTTATCTCCAGATACTACCGATGGCGTGAAAGTGAATTTTGATGAGGGCTGGGTACATCTTCGCCCATCAAATACCGAACCTATCGTGCGTATTTATGCCGAAGGCCCGTCCAACGACGCGGCCAATGCCTTCGCTAAACGCATTAAAGATCAGATTGCTGCCCAATTCGGGGTGTTCTTAATGCTCATCCTGTGGCTATTGGTACCCTTTTTCACCCCATTCACGGCCCAAAGTCAGTTACAGGCACAAACCACTGAAAACGTATCTACCCATTCCATCGAGTCATCGTCTGCTGAAGGTTCGTCCGATTGGGTCTATACCGAGCAGGATGTAGCTCTATTCCATGAAATCATGGCTACATATGCACCCTATAAAGACGAGCCGATGGCTGATTTAATACCTAAAATTGGTCGTTTTTTCGAAGGACAACCTTACGTGGCATTCGCTTTAGAAACCACCGATGAGGAACAGCTCATCATCAACCTCAGAGAATTGGACTGCACCACCTATGCCGAGCATTTGTTGGCTTTGTCCCGTACGCTTAAATCCGAAACACAAAACTTCGAAGCCTTTGCCCAAAATCTTGAAGCGATACGCTATAGAGATGGACAGCGAGGCAGCTACCCTTCTCGTCTGCATTATTTTAGCGAGTGGATTTATAATAATGCTCAATTGGGTCTGGTAGAAACACCGGCCGATCAATTTGGCAGCCCCTATCCAAACGAGCTCAGTTTCATGTCGGAACACCCATCTGCCTACAAACATTTGGCACAGAATCCATCGTATGTACAGCAGATTCAGGGCCTTGAAGCTGAACTTTCGCAAAACCAATACTCTTTCATTCCAAAATCGGACTATCTTCGTTTAGAATCCCAATTGCGATCGGGCGATATTGTAGGATTTACTACCGACATCAAAGGCCTCGACGTTTCCCATGTGGGTATCGTAGTGGATATCGATGGTGTTTTTCATCTCATGCATGCGTCACAATCCAACCAAAAAGTAGAAGTATCCGATGAACCACTTGCCTACTTTTTACGCCCAGAATCCAAACATACCGGCATCATGATTGCTCGTCCGGTCAATTTATAAGAAATAGAGGCCAGAATGAACTGGAAAGACGTTGAACAGCGAGTCATCCATGGCAATCCCACCCCCTCTAACAAGGTTCAAAAATCACCCGAACAATGGCGCAACGAGCTCAGCGAAGAGGTCTATACCATAACCCGCCTCAAAGGCACCGAACGTCCTTGGTCTAGCGAGCTTTGCAGCAAATTTGAGCCTGGTCGATACCGCTGCGCTTGCTGCAATACTCTGCTTTTCGATGCCCAAGAAAAATTTGAAAGTCACTCAGGTTGGCCTTCATTCACCGCGCCGCTAGACGAAGATGCCGTAGCTTATGAAGGGGACACCTCTCACGGGATGATTCGCGTCGAAATTCTGTGCAATATCTGCGATGCCCACCTTGGGCATGTTTTTCCCGACGGACCTGCCCCTACTGGCCTACGTTACTGCGTAAACGCATTAAGCCTTACCAAGGATACTTCAAATCCCTAGGAGAATAGGTTTTTTCTCGGGTTGAATAGGTCGTGTCCCCAGCTCGTTTCTTTTGTAAAGGGTCGTTTCCAACAAGGCGAAAAAGAAGGGCTATGGGGGTAATAAATACCCAATAAACCGCCCCTAAAACAACGGGATTCACCACCAAACTCATCAAAAAGGCCAGGCGATACCAGGCCCAAACTATGGCATTACCCAAGGGTGGGAATAACAAAAATAACAAGCCCAAAGCCAGCGCCCCATCCCTAAGCCAAGCCAACTCTAGAAACCAGGCAATCGCCAAAAAGCCCACCACCATGACCAGTTGGGTCTTGGGTGTTAGAGGATCCTTTGAAATATCCTGAAGGCTCTTTTTAATCATGATGGTTGCCGTGTTCTCTTAAAAAAGGGTGTAAATGAACGGAGCAATGGACGAGCCACCTCCAATCACAATCAACGCGCCTAAAAGAACCAAAATAATAATCACTGGAGCTAACCAAATCTTCTTTCGCTCCTTCATAAATCCCCACAAATCCCGCAGTAATTCCATATCTATTTCCTTGGTTTGTTGTTACGTTCTTCGTTTAATCCTTATCAAAAATTCGTTTCTGAGTCCACTCTGGTTGATCTGATTTCAATAAAACATACTGATCCAAAACCAAAACATCCATCTCCGTATCCATAAAACAGGCATAGGCATCGGCAGGAGTACATACGATGGGTTCACCCCGCACATTAAAAGAAGTATTGATCAACATACCTACCCCTGTTTTCACTTTAAAGGCTTCTAAAAGAGCGGCATAATCGGCATTATACTCGGTATGAACCGTCTGAACCCGAGCCGAAAAATCGATATGAGTAATGGCTGGTACATCGGAGCGTTCAACCGCCAACTTATCACGTAAGCTCATGTGATGGAAGGCATCGGGTAATTCATTTCGATGCTGCTCTTGAACCGGATACACCAAAAGCATGTAGGGGGACGGATGGTTCAACCCGAAAAACTCTCGAGCATCCTCTGGGAGAACCGAGGGGGCAAATGGGCGAAAAGACTCCCGGTATTTAATCTTTAGATTTAGCTTCTTTTGCATGTCCGAACGTCTAGGATCGCCTAGTATACTTCGGGCCCCTAAAGCTCTTGGACCAAATTCCATTCGGCCTTGAAACCACCCAACAACCATTCCCTGTGCAAGATATTCGGCCACAACATCGAAAAGTTCGGGGCGCTGGTATTCTTGGCTAACCGCACCATAGGGTTTAAGCGCTCGTCGAATATGAGTCGCATTATAGGCAGGACCTAAATAAGAACCCTTCATCTGATCGCCATCAAGCTTGCGATTCTGTTCAAAATAGATGTAATGAGCGGCCAAGGCAGCTCCTAGTGCGCCTCCAGCATCTCCCGCCGCGGGTTGAATGTACACATCCTCAAAGATGCCCGAGCGGTGCAGTCTTCCGTTTGCCACACAATTTAAGGCCACCCCACCAGCCATGCATACCCTTGAAGCGCCGGTTATCTCTTTGGCATGTTGCGCCATTTTGAGTACAATTTCTTCGGTCACTTCTTGAATGGCTAGGGCTAAATCGGCCTGCTCAGGACTTAGTTCTGCCTCATCGGTTCGTCGTGGCATTCCAAATAGTGCGGCCCATTTCTTATCCGGTACCATTCTGAGCCCGGTGGTATAGGAGAAATAAGCTTGATTCAACCAGATAGAACCGTCCTCATTCAACCGGACTAGACGATCGTAAATGATGGTTTTATAACGTTCTACTCGGTCACTCCCAGGCACTCCATAAGGGGCTAATCCCATGAGTTTATACTCTCCAGAATTAACTTTGAAGCCTAAAAAATAGGTAAAAGCCGAATACAGAAGGCCAAGAGAATGGGGGAAATTCAATTCTTTGAGCAGAGTAATAGAGCCGCCATGTCCTTTTGAAATAGAAGCCGTAGCCCATTCCCCTACCCCATCGATGGTTAAAATTGCCGCTTCTTCAAATGGCGATGGATAAAAAGCGCTAGCCGCGTGAGACAGGTGATGTTCAGGAAACAGTAAGGGAATCTTTTTCACCCCTTCAAACCCCATTTCTTCAAGCGATTGACGAATCATTCGTTTCAAGAACATTTTCTCTTTCAACCAGACAGGCATGGCCATTATAAAGGAACGAATACCCCGTGGTGCATACGAGAGATAACTCTCGAGCAGTCGCTCTAACTTTAAGAAGGGTTTGTCATAGAAAACAATCGCGTCCAGATCGCTTAGATTGTATCCAGACTCCTCTAAAACATAGGCTACGGCGCTGCTCGGGAAACCAGCATCGTGTTTGACCCGCGTGAAACGCTCTTCTTGAGCAGCGGCAATTATATGGCCGTCTTCCAAAAAAGCAGCGGCAGAATCATGATAAAAGGCAGATATACCTAAAATTTTCATGCCACAAGATAGTAGTTCGTCTCAAATAAAACATACTATCCGTTTGGTTTTTAAAGCATACCGGCATTTCGTAATTTTAACCAACAATTTGACTCAGGTAGTACTATGATTATTTCAATGACCGGGTTCGGGCGCGGCGAAGCCAGCGCCAATGGTGTGACAGCCATGGTTGAACTCAAAACACTTAACTCTCGATACTTAGACCTTGGGGTGCGATTGCCCCAGCGATTTCAAGAAAAAGAACTGCAATTTAAAGAGTGGGTGTCCAAGGAAATTGCTCGTGGAAAATTAAACGCCACTGTGTATCTGGACGACCAAGAAACCAACAAGAAATCGGCGGTACTGGATGAACAGAAACTTGAACAATACACCCAAATTTTACTCCAAATCAAGGAAAAGACAGGAGCATCGGGAATAGAGGCAGCTATTCAGTTCAAAGATCTGCTGCATTTTAACGACCTCATTACTCATCCCGAGCCCGAAGAAGATCCTGAACACGATGATATGTGTTGGAATTTAATCAAACAAGCCAATGAGCAAGCGCTTGCAAAACTCATGGAAATGAAAATCCAAGAGGGTGAACAGCTTCGCAACGATATTTTAAATCGAATCGAAGCCATCGCAACTGCCGTTGAGCACATTCGAAGCATAACAGGAGACCGAGCAGAAGAGGTTCGTAAAAAATTATTAGAACGCATGAAAGCGTTACTTGAGGATGAAAAAATAGACAAAGATCGGCTCGAAATGGAAGTCACCATCATGGCCGATAAAATGGATATCACCGAAGAAACGGTTCGCTTAGATGCCCATTTGAAGTTTTTTATCGAAGCCATGAACTCAAAAGAGCACGCCGGAAGGCGATTGAATTTTCTCACCCAAGAAATCAACCGTGAGCTCAACACCATTGGCTCCAAAGCCAACGATTCTGCCATCGCTCATGAGGTGGTAAAAGCCAAAGAAATGCTCGAACAAATCAGAGAACAGGTACAAAACGTCGAATGATTAAGGCTCGAACCATTATTCTTGTTGCTCCTAGTGGAACCGGAAAAACCACCATCGCTCAGCGATTGTTCCAAGACTTTCCACAGCTAAAGTTTAGTGTATCTGCAACCACACGATCCCCTCGCGAGGGAGAGCGTAATGGAGTTGACTACTTTTTTTTAACCCCTTCCGAATTTCAATCCAGAATAGAGGAAGGCGATTTTGTAGAATGGGAAGAATTTTATGGAGGAAGCAGATATGGAACTTTGGCTTCTGAGCTTGTAAAAAATACAGAAAAAGGATATTTTACTCTGCTCGATGTGGAAGTAAAAGGTGCCGTTCGACTCAAACAAATGTTTGGCCAACAGTGTCTAGCTTTGTTCTTACGCCCTCCTTCTCTCGAGATATTGGAAGAGCGACTCCGTAAACGCAACACCGATAGTGAAGAATCTCTTAAGCTACGACTAGAACGGGCGGAAGAAGAACTTAGCTACGCGGACCATTTTGATCAGACCATTGTGAACGATACGTTAGATGTGGCCTATCAAGAAGTTAAAGAAGCCGTTCAAACCTTCATGAATACATTTTAAAATCTATGCCAATTAAAACGCTCGATATCGAACATTTGAAACAAGTTACTGGGAATAAGTATGAACTCATGGTCATTCTTGGTAAACGAGCACGACAAATTGCCGCTCAAGAAAAACTTGAATTGGATGAAAAGCTTCAATATTTCGAAGGCTTTGAAGACGATGATGAATTTTCATTCAACGAAGAACAAGAGCAGATCTCCAAAGCTTTTGAAAAGCTTCCTCACGCTACCAGACGCGCCATCAGCGAAATGGAAGAGGACGCTATATACTACCGCAGACCAGAACAAGACTAAATCATGCTCTCCGGTAAGCACATCCTACTGGGGGTGACCGGAGGAATTGCGGCGTACAAAGCGGCGTATTTAGTACGTGCCTTTCAACAAGAAGGCGCTGTCGTACGTGTAGTTATGACTCCATCGGCTACTCGTTTTGTGGGTGTAGAAACTTTCTCTGCACTCACGGGCCACGAAGTGGGAGTTCACACATTTATTGGAGATGACTCAACTTCATCGACTTTATCATCATCTTCCTCATCCATCCCCTCCACCTCCACTTCCTCTTCAGCTGATAAAAAATCTCCCCTAGCAAAAGATCAATCCCACAATCAGTGGACACGCCACATCCAGTGGGGAGAATGGGCCGACTGGTTCGTCATTGCTCCATGCACGGCAAATACCATAGCAAAAATCGCTCATGGTGTTTCGGATAATCTACTTACCGCTACGGTATTAGCCGCTCGATGCCCTCTCCTGATTTGCCCGACCATGGACGGAGAGATGATGGAATCTGCCGCCACCTTAGACAATTTAAATACGCTTGAAAAGCGTGGAATTCACATCATGGAGCCTGAATCGGGCTATTTGGCCAGCGGTCTCATTGGAAAAGGACGTCTCCCAGAAACCGAGGCCATTGTACAAAAGGTAGATGAACTTATGGGCGCCTTACCCGGGCCACTATATGGAAAAAAAGTGATTGTAACAGCCGGGCCTACCCGAGAGTACATAGATGCCGTTCGTTTTCTCTCCAATCCCAGCTCGGGGAAAATGGGAGTAGCCATGGCAAAAGCAGCCATGAGACTGGGTGGCAGCGTTCATTTGGTACATGGCCCCATTTCGATTGCCTTTCCAGAAGGAATCGCTAGCTATGCCGTTACTTCTGCTCAAGATATGTTTGAGCAGGTTGCGGAATTAAGTCCAGCAGATGTCTACATCAAAGCAGCTGCGGTATCTGATTTCACACCGAAAACCAAAGTGAATCACAAGGTAAAAAAATCCAGTGCCCAATCCTCTATTGAGCTTGTTCCTACCCCTGATATCCTTTCATGGATTGGGGAACATAAAAATGAGACCGCCATTAGTATCGGTTTTGCTATGGAAACGGAAAGGCTAGAGGAGCAGGCCGAATCCAAAAGAGTGCACAAAAATGCCGATTGGATTATCGCCAATTCCATCGGGGAAGATGTACCCCAACAAGGCTTTGAAAGTGATTATAATAAAGTACTTCTATTAGGGCAAGGGACCTCGCTAGAAATGGAGGGGCCTAAAGAAGACTTGGCCATGAATCTACTTCGTACTATATTTTCGGTATGAACAAAAAGCTAAGTATAGTTATACTTTTATTTATGGCCTGCCTTATCTCGGCCTACTTGCTCGTCTCAGTTCCCAAGACACCGACGCTAGGTATTTTATCGCAAGAACATTTGGACGAGCTTATTGTGGAAACCTTGACCGAACAATCTATTCCCAAGAATCAATATCGGGTGTTCACCGCCGTTCAAGACTCCCTTTTTACACGAAAAATCTATCGCGTCTCAACGGCCCCTAGCTATTCTAAAACCAGTTTTCACTATGCTCTCCACCGTAAACTAGAGCCCTATGGGGTTGAGACTCCTGCTCGAGTGTTGTTTCCTCAAAAAGACTTACATCTTTACGTGATGGCCAATGAAACCATCCACAGAACCATACGACTGCTCACCGACCCTTCTCTCGTTATTCCAGCAGATACCACGAATACGGCCACTAGCTCGGTGGGTTCAACCCGATAAGCGCATGAAGGAAAAGAACACCCTCTTAAAACGCTTAGAGATGCAAGAGTACCCTCAACCCGAGATTTGGGAGTTGAAGCATCCGATACTGCTTTGTCATGGTTTTGGTGCTATAGGTGGATTGGTTAAACCTTCCCCACTCCATGACCCTTGTATGTGGATGCGCGGACATGGAATTTTAGCTTTTGCGCCCAACATTGTCCCCTATGCCCCCATAGAAACCCGAGCAAATAGCTGGGCTCGCATACTTAAGGACTTAGCTCAAAAGCATGGGATCTCCAAATTCAACGTAGTGGCGCACAGTATGGGTGGACTCGATATGCGTTATGCCCTCGCACATTTGGGAATTGCCCCTATGGTGGCCTCCTTAACCACTATCGCTACGCCCCACAAAGGAACCTATTTGGCTGATTTTGTTCGGAGTACTCCTGAAATATTAACCGAAAAAATAGGGGATGTGGTAGACTGGTTTGCCGATAATGTGTATGTGAAAGAGCGGAATAACGCTATTGGGTCGGTTGAACAGCTCACTCGAGGATATATTCAAAAGACGTTTAATCCCAGCACTCCTGATCCTACAGATATCCCAATTTTTTCCTATTCGGCTGGTGTAGGAAAAGGAACGGAAACTCCCTTGAACCCCATATTTTTATTTCAGAATAATCTTATTCATGAAAAAGAGGGTGTCAATGACTCATTTGTTTCCGTCGATAGCGCCATCTGGGGAGAACATTTGGGAACGCTTCAGCTGTCTCACCTAAATCAAATTAACGTGCAGATAAGTACCCGCGAAACCAAAGAGCGCTACACTACATTCTGGACAGGCCTGGTGCATCATTTAATGGACCAAAAATTATAGCATCCACAAGCCCAACACCTCAGGCTAGATGCTTCAAATAGAAACCTGCTTAGGACTCCGTTTTAGATTTCATTTCTTCGAGCATCAGGTAGTGGGTCAAGTCGTACTGTATAGGCGTTACCGTAGCGAATCCTTGACGTAATAACTGAATATCGGCGTCTGGCGAATCGTCTAAGAGTTCAAATTTTCCCGTGAGCCAGAAATAGGGGCGCTTGAAAGGATCCTGCCGGCCCTCGTATTCTTCCACATATCGACTGTCGGCCATCTTAGACCACTTCAACCCTTTAAATGGACCTGCTGGCGCATTGATATTTAAAGTAATGCCCTTAGGTAAGCCACTCTCCAGTACCTGACTTATCATAAGGCGAGCTGCATCTAGACATCCGCTTAAATCGGCACTATTATCAAAATCAGTACATGAGACCGCGATCGATGGATAGCCTAAAACTGTACCCTCGGTCGCTGCACTCACCGTTCCAGAATACAACAAATTAATACCTGCATTACTGCCATGATTAATCCCGCTTAAGACCAAATCGGGTTTTTCTTCTAGTAATTGATCATGTGCTAATTTTACGCAGTCGGCGGGGGTTCCGGTTACCGCAAAGCCCTCAATATCATCCACCACTTTAACCCGGTTGGCTCGTAATGGCTCATGGATGGTCACGGCATGTCCAACCGCACTTTGCTCCCGGTCAGGAGCGATGACCACCACCCTTCCAAATTCTGCTGCTAGTCGAGCGAGTGCTTTAATACCATTTGAGAAGAAACCGTCATCATTAGATACCAATATATAAGGTGTCTTTTTAGCCATATTGCTCCTTTTCATTCGGAAAATCCTGTGATTTAACGTCGGAGACATACTGCTGAACCGCCTCGGTCATTACCGATTCGAGATCGGCATACCGACGTAAAAACCGGGGTGAAAAATTTTTGTTCATTCCAAGCATATCATGCACCACCAAGACCTGCCCGTCGCAGCCTTGCCCCGCGCCTATACCAATGGTCGGTATGCTAAGAGATTCAGTTACTTTTTGAGCGAGTGCTGAGGGAATTTTCTCCAATACCAAGGCAAAAACTCCCGCTTCTTGTAACCTATGAGCATCCTTGATTAATTGTTCGGCTTCGGCCTCTTCCTTGGCACGTACCTGATAAGTACCAAATTGATAAATACTCTGAGGAGTCAGCCCCAAATGCCCCATTACAGGAATACCAGCATCTACAATTTTTTTTACCGTATCGGCTATGGCCGCACCTCCTTCCAATTTTACCGCATGTGCCCCCGCCTCTTTCATCAACTTACCCGCATTGGTAAGAGCCTCTTTGGAAGTCACTTGATAACTCATAAACGGCATATCCGCAATCACCAATGCCCGGTCAACGCCCCTAACCACACATTGGGTATGATAAATCATGTGGTCTAGGGTAATGGGCACGGTCGTTTCATTTCCGGCCATCACATTTGATGCCGAATCACCCACCAGTAATACATCGATTCCTGCGGAATCCAAAATTCTGGCCATGGTAAAATCATAGGCCGTTAGCATGGATATCTTCTCCCCTTTCTGTTTCATTTCAACCACCGTTTGAGTGGTCACTTTTACAGGGTTAGGAGTAGAATGTCCAGCCGATTCTGATGTTTTACCTAGTTGAGTACTCATAATATGATATTAGTTATATGACCAATCCGAGCATTATATTTTTTACGGGTTGAAGGTGCTTTTCTTCCTGCCTAAGCACTCAGGAAAACAGCTTTAGTCGCCCGTTTTCTCTACCAAAGCAGCCGAAGCTTCAAGCTCGCAGCACACCTGTCCATCAACGGTTGCCTTACCCTTCATTGTTACAAAATTACGCCGCATGCTACCTAGCTCTACTTCCAACATTAATTGATCCCCAGGTACAACTTGTCGTCTAAATTTACAGTTATTAATCCCCGTAAATACCATCAATGCCTTAGAGGGGTCTTCTACTTTTTTGGTCATCAACAGTATAGCACCTGCCTGCGCTAATGCTTCTACCTGTAACACTCCTGGCATTATAGGTTGGCCGGGGAAATGGCCGTTAAAAAACTCCTCGTTGGCGGTTACATTTTTATAAGCTTTAATCGATTCATCGGTCGTTTCCACTACTCGATCCACTAACAAAAAAGGGTAACGGTGAGGAATCACTTTTTTAATGTCTTCAATATTCATGCTATTCTGTTAAAAAATTAAACGTAAAATCGTGCTGTTTAAATAAGAATTTCAGCACTGTATGGTAGAAAAAAATACCTTTATTTCACAGTACCGATATAGATGAACGCAATGCCCCCAGTTAACGAAATAGCACGTTTCGACTCAAAAGCTTCTGATTCGTCCATCAAGGCCAAAAATTTATCCCCTGCTGGAAATGCCGCACTGGTCCTAGGCAAATAGGTATAGGCGTCTCTATTCCCACTCAACCAACCTCCAAGGGTCGGCATGATATGCTGACTGTATAGTTCATAAGGCCACTTCATAAATCCTTTGGGTTGCCCAAATTCCAAGACGACCACTTTGCCACCTGGGCGCACCACTCGGGCCATTTCTTTTAATGCTGTTACAGGATCATCCACATTTCGTATTCCAAAAGAAATACTAGACACATCAAAGCGATGGTCTTCATAGGGTAAGTCCATGGCATCAGCCACTTCAAAGTCTATAGACAAGCCCTGTTTACTGGCTTTGGCTGGGGCTGGTTCAATCATAGGTGCACAAAAATCAGTACCCAATACATAGCCCTGTTCTCCTACTGCTTTTTTAAACGCAATCGCCAAATCTCCTGTACCCGTAGCACAATCTAAAACCTTATCGCCGGGTTTTACTCCCGATTCGGCAATCGCTCGTGTTCTCCAAGCATGATGAACCCCGAAAGACAAAACCGTATTGACTCGGTCGTAATCCGAGGCAATATCTGCAAACATAGATCGAACTTTTTCACTCATAGGAACAAATTTAAGGCAAAAACGAAAGCCTGTTGATGAATAGTTCCCTAATATACGAATTAACTATCTTTCAAATGCAGTGTCCTGTTACATTCTACGGCCTCAAAACGATGCCCATCGGTCACCAGATGATTAATAGCTCCATTGGTATGCTCGATACGATGCATGTTGGCCAGTCCTAATCCAAGCCATTCCGACAATAAGACTCTGAGTAATCGGCCATGGATGAAAAACGCGATTTCTAAGGGTTTTTGCGAGCCATCCCTTGATGCATTAGAAGCCAACGTGCTAAGGGTCTGCCGAATAAAACCATTGGCCCGAGCAAATACTTGTTTGGGATGCTCTCCTCCCGGCACTTTCAACTCTAGATGCCCACTCGACCACTGCTGCTGTAAATGTTCCAATAAGGGCAAGTGGTCCTTAATATGCGTGCCTTCCAATGTGCCAAAATCCATTTCATCGAGTTCACGCACCGCTTGCACCTCAAGAGACTGCAGCTTGGCTAGAGGTTTGGCTGTTTGCATGGTGCGTTTCAGACTGCTACAAAACATGTAATCGAGCACAATACCACGCTCCTTAAAATCTTGTGCCACGGCTCTTGCCTGAGCTTCGCCCAATGCATTTAAAGGAGCATCTATTCCTCTACCCTGAAATTTTTGCTCTTTATTATAATCGGTTTGCCCGTGTCGAATGAGATAGAGATTACAGGTAGTGGGTAGAAGCATTACACCTTAGGACTTCTTTTTCCGGGTCTTGTGATAGTTGGCCACTCGAACGAGTTCATCCTGCATATTCCGAACTCCTTTGGTTAATATACCCTCTTTATAAGCATAGCGAATCAGCACCATATTCAACACTCTGTCGCTAGCGGGAGTTGCATTCTGCGTACCAAAACGCTGCGCCAGTTGCTCCCAAACTATGGCAAAAAGACCGGTTTTAACGACCAGAAATACCCCTATAAGCACCCCTATTTCTCGGGTTGAAAGGACCAGAAGTGGCCAATTACTAGGGGCAAGGGATTGATAGGCCAATCCGCCTATGAAAAGGCTATATAACAAAACATCACTGCACGCAAAACGAATGATACCATGTGCCCACGGATACACCCATGCCGAAACTTGATTACGCCAAAAAAGATAGAATACGATACTCATCACGCTGGTTGCGATTAACCCTAGTGGGCTGTACATAAGTACCATAAAAATCAGCACCGGGAATTGTTCTCGACTTCTGAGCCAATCATCGGCTACTCGTAGTAGATGCTCTAAAGAATATTTTTTCAACAAACCGGGCGCATACTCTTCAATGCCTTCTCTAGTGATCGTATACCAATGCCCCATGGACGTTTTTAATCCACCAGGTAATTCGACTAATTCCCAATTAGGTTTCTTTATAACCTTGCTCATGACCTAAAATACGTAATAAATTAACCAGGTGTTGGCTCAAGCTTGACCAAGGGTTAGAATACTCACCCGTTTAAATCCCAAACGATTTAGCAGGCCACATAGCTCATAACAGGTCGCTCCTGTGGTAATAACATCGTCTATGACAAGCACATGTTTCGACCTATAGGCATAGATGATGGGATCTTCAACCGAATAGATTCCTCGCAAATTTTCTCTTCGCTCATACTTATTAAGCCCTACCTGAGAGGGACGAAATTGTGTGCGGCCCAAAACACCTTCATCCAGTATATTCCATGGAAGTACATGTCTCCATCCATCAGCAATAGCATAACTTTGATTATACCCTCTTTTACGGCGTCGTTTTGGGTGAATAGGGACGGGTATTATTAAGCTATTTTGAGGGGTCAACTCTTTCGCTAAATGCGGATAACTCTCTAAAAATAGTAAAGCGGCCATGTGACCTAGATCACTACCAACCCCATAATCCGAGGAATATTTAAGCCGGTGTATGAGTGTTTGAAGCCATTGACCTTCTTTAAAGTACCATATTGAAACCTTCCAGCGAACAAATCCAGGAAGCATCGTACCCTTAGTTTCTGGGTATATCCTTGGTAGATATCGTAACACACAACAATGACACAAGCTTTCCGAACCATTTGGAACTAGACCATTACATATTAAACAGGCCTTTGGAGCAAGAATATCTAGTACCTGCTTATATGTACTTCCAATACCCGACTTTGCGTTTCTTTTCGATAGTTTGGATGAAATAAACTCCTTAATGAGCATTATTTTTTCGCCTCTAATTCCCCTAAATTATTGTGTATTTTAATCTGCTTGTTTATTGTTTAGAACACATACTCTGGCAATCATTACATAGATATTATGGGACTAGGAAAAGATTTAGCACAGATTCGCGAACAGCTTGGCGTTGAACTTGAAGAACTTCAAGGCCTTTCTAAGCTTTCTATGGAATTACTTGAAGAAATTGAGAGTGACCGGATATTCTCCTCCGAGTTGTATAACAGCGCTTACAGAAGAAATTTTATTCGCAGTTATGCTCGTGCGCTAAAAATCAAAGAAAACGTGATTGTTAAGGCCTTAGATGATGTTGAGTCTGGAAATTATGATCACAACATTTTTAAAGAAGCAGGAGCACCCAATCCAGAAAACCCATTTGGAAAAGCAGATGCACCACCGTTGAAAGTGGATGAAGCTCCTAAAGCACCCCCTATTAAAACAGAGTTAAATTATGATGAAAAAGCTCGTGCTGAAGCTTTAAAATCAAGCATTGAGTCAGAAAAAGCCGACAATCTTGCAACGCAAGAAAACGATTCCACTCAGGAAGAACTAAGCAATGAGACAGAAGATTCTGATAAGAGTAAAAAAAACGAAGCATCTAAAAGTAAACCTGACTCTGATGTAAATGATGACACCACTAGCCATGAGGAACTAAGTAATACAGAGAATACTGACCGTGATGATGATGATGATTCACCAGCAGAATCAACGACTTCTGACAAATCTTCCACTTCCTCC
Source organism: uncultured Balneolaceae bacterium (assembly GCA_937125285.1). Lineage (GTDB taxonomy): Bacteria > Bacteroidota > Rhodothermia > Balneolales > Balneolaceae > UBA1275. The sequence goes on from CAKZLH010000183.1 coordinate 22,474, forward strand.
CGTTCTAAGAAAAACGATGATTCAAATAGCTCTGAAAATGTCTCGAAAAAGGAGTCCACTGTCACTGCTAAGAAAAAAATAGACGATGTAAATTGGGCTCAAATGGGTAAGCGTTTTAATGAACAACAGGCTCAAAAGAGTAATGTCTTGTTGATCAGTATTATTGCCATTGTAGTGGTTTCCGTACTTACCTTTGGTTTTCTATATCGAAGCACTATTGGAGATTGGATGACTTCATTTTCTGATTCAGAAACAACTGAAAGTAACGAATTTCCAAACACATCTCCCTTGGATAGCCTGTCTAATACCAATACAGAGGATGGTTCTGAACTCGTACTTGCCAGCCAAGATAGTATTGCCATAAACTCCGCTAACACCAACCAAGCCAACGAATCCGAATCAAGCAGCAGAGATAACCAAGCGAGCATTAGCACGCAAGTTACGGCCACCATAAGCAATCCATCAGCCACTAAAACAGATGAAAATTTGCAAGCGGATGCTACCGAAGTCTTAAGTATTACCCAAGAACAATTAGATTCAGACACTTTAACTATTGTGGTGTATGCGGCTTTCGATAAACTTGAACCCGTGCGAATCACTTCAGATTTACGTAACAGCACCTACCCTTATTGGATAGAGCAAGGGCAGGCTTACCGCTTTGGTTTTCGGGATGAAATCCTCATTCGTGGACAGTTTAGTCGCATGCTACTCATTTACAACAACACCGTAATTGAGGATGCATTAGAACGGTTTTATGATGGAGTTGAAAATACCATTCGAATTACCCGATCCGATCTCAGCTCCGATGAGTTCTCATCCAATACGGAATTAATTCTTCCCGAGGGAGTTCGAGCACCCCGATCTATAGAGGACGGATTTAACGAATAACAGGCTTAACGAATAACCAGCTGAAATCACTAATTCGCTTTCGACCAGATGGATAAGACTACAGCACATAAAAGGGTCCTTGAACTAAGGACGTTGCTAAATCAAGCGAATGATGCCTACTATGACCAGGCGCAGCCTTTCATGAGTGATCAACGGTATGATGAACTCCTGAAAGAATTACAAGCACTTGAAAAAAGCTATGGTCTTGAAGATCCGGATTCTCCAAGCATTCGGGTGGGTGGTAGTGTTTCTTCTGAATTCGAAAGTGTGCAGCACCCTGTACCTTTGTTGAGTTTAGACAACACCTATAATGAGGAAGAACTCAATGAATTTGATCAGCGTATCCAAAAAATTTTAGGGCACTCAAACTATCACTACTTGGTAGAATTAAAATTTGATGGAGCATCTATCCGGCTGCGATACGAAAAAGGCACGCTTGTACTCGGTGCTACTCGCGGAGATGGTCAAAAAGGTGATGATATCACTAAAAATATTCGAACCGTTGCCGATATTCCACTTCAACTCGAAGGAGATTATCCGGAGGTAGTTGAAGTCCGTGGAGAAGCCTATATGGAAAAAGAGGCCTTTGCTCGACTCAATCAACGCAGAGAAGACGAAGGCTTAACTGTATTTGCCAACCCTAGAAATTCAACGGCTGGTTCGCTAAAAATGCAGGATCCAAAGGAGGTAGCTCAGCGACCTATACGGTTTTTTGCTTTCGATTTACTATTCGAGGATGGAATCTCTAGAAACCAGGATCAGAAATTGGCATTCATCAGAAGCTTTGGCTTGCCCGCCAATGAATACCCGACCTTGTGTGGTTCTATTGCAGAAGTACATAATACCATTTCTGTATTAGACCAATTACGGCATGAACTCCCCTACGAAACCGACGGGGTCGTGATTAAAGTGAACGAAGAATCACTCCGAGAAACCCTTGGAACGACCTCAAAATTTCCACGATGGGCGATTGCCTATAAATTTCAAGCCGAGCAGGCCACCACAAAAATTCGGGATATTAGTTTACAAGTTGGACGCTTAGGCACCATTACACCTGTTGCCGAATTGGAACCCGTACTACTGGCTGGAACCACGGTGAAACGAGCTTCACTGCATAACGAGGAAGAAATTCAGCGTAAGGATATTCGTATTGGAGACATGGTCCTTGTTGAAAAAGCTGGAGAAATCATACCGCAGGTAGTAGAAGTGCTGCCCAACCAATTGGATCGAGGCCCTGAATTTCAATTTCCAGAACACTGCCCAGCTTGCGGATCCAAACTCATTAAATACGAAGGTGAAGTCGCTTGGCGATGCATTCAATTGAGCTGTCCACCACAGATTCGAATAAAAATTGAACATTTTGCTTCTCGAGATGCGATGGATATTGAAGGAATGGGAGAATCGATGGTCGACCTTTTGGTGAGTGAAGGCCTCATTAAACACTATGCCGATATCTATGAACTACAAAAAGAAGACCTACTACCCTTAGAAAGGATGGCCGATAAAAGTGCCTCCAATTTAATTCAGAGTATTGAAAAAAGTAAGCAACAGAGTTTCGAACGAGTACTCTATGGTCTTGGCATTCGATTTGTAGGTAAAACCGTTGCTAAAGATTTAGCCAAAGCTTTTGGTAGTTTAGATCGTCTACGAGCAGCATCACTGGAACAGCTTTTAGAAGTAGATGCCATCGGTCCAAGAATCGCGGAATCCGTCATCGAGTTTTTTGAAAACCCTCGATACCAAGAAATTTTGGACTCCTTGAAAAATCATGGACTTCAGCTCGAAATGGTTCAAGCCGAAAAAGAATCTTCCAAGCTTGAGGGTAAAATATTTGTGTTAACGGGTACCTTAGCTACTCTATCTAGAAAGGAAGCTAGTGATCGGATCGAGGCCAATGGGGGTAAAACCTCATCTTCGGTCAGTAAAAAAACCGATTTTGTACTCGCTGGAGAAGCAGCAGGGTCCAAGAGAACCAAAGCCGAATCGCTGGGGATTCCGATCCTTAGTGAGGATGAATTTTTAGCCTTAATTTCAGATGAAAATTAACCCCCTCATCCCATGAGTTAGGAGTCCATTATGCATATTCACCCATTAGATACCGAAGACATCGGGTTGAAAACCCTTGAGAAACATCTTATTCGGACCGAAACCGAAAAGGAATTGTTTATTGGTGTTCCTCGAGAACAATCTCCGGATGAAGGGCGTGTGAGTCTCAGTCCAGGGGGGGTGCGCTTACTCACCGCTAACGGTCATAAAGTGCGAATTCAGCAGGATGCTGGTCTAGATGCTAAGTTTACTGATCAGGAATATCGAGAGGCCGGAGCAGAGATTGTAGAACACGAAAAAGAAGTCTTTGAGCAGGCCGAGATTGTCTTAAAAGTGGCACCGCTTACTGCTGAAGAGTTGGAATGGGTTCAAAAAGGTCAAACCATCATTTCGGCACTGCATCTAGGGTCACAAAATGAGTCGTATTTTCAGTCCATGCTCGACAAGTCTACCACGGGTATCGCCTACGAATACATAAAGGGAGCCGATCAAGAATTTCCATTGGTTCGTATGATGCATGAAATTACCGGATCCATGGCCGTTCAAATCGCTGCTCATTATCTGGAGAGTAAGTCTGGAAACGAGGCTGGACAAGGCATCATGCTCGGGGGTATTTCTGGGGTGCCTCCTGCAACCGTCGCTATTTTAGGTGCTGGAATTACGGCAGAATATGCGGCGCGCACCGCCCTAGGCTACGGGGCCCAAGTGTTTGTGATGGATAATGATCTCACGGCTCTTAGAAGACTTGAAAATGCGTTGGACCGAAGAATCATTACTGCCGTTGCTAACGAGCAGTATTTAAGAAATGCACTCAAATTTGCCGATGTATTGATTGGCTCAGCATTCAAAGAAGGGGAAACCAGCTCGGTTTGGATTACAGAGGAAATGGTAAGCACTATGAAGGAAGGCAGCGTACTCGTTGATACGGTGATTGATCAAGGTGGTTGTATTGAAAGCTCACGAGCTACCACCCATTCCCAGCCCACCTTTTTAAAGCATGGTGTAACCCATTATTGCGTTCCAAATATTCCATCAAGAGTGGCCAGAACCGGCACCTATGCCCTTAATAACGTGTTGGTTCCCTATGTACTAGCTATAGGTCAAAATGGAGGGATTCAAGAGTGTTTGTGGCGAAATACCGATTTAAGGAACGGTACCTACACCTACAAAGGGCATCTGACCAAGCAATCTCTAGGTAAAGCCTACGGGATTCCTGTGAGAGAAATTGAAATGCTCATCGCTTCTCAGATTTAAAGGCCATGAAATCGGAATTTTCAGAATCCAATTTTGTTCGCATCAGTTTTATCAACTGGGCTCTTACACTACCCCTGCTTATACTCTTTGCCTGGCCATACTATTACGCCGCTAGAGCTTTAGGCTTAGACCAAAGTTTCCGGTATATCGGAGCATTTATGTTCGCGATGCCCTTCTTACTCACCATTATTCATGGTCACGTTACCATGGCCCTCGGGTCCATACATCGATATCGCTACTACAATTGGTTAGAAGAAAAACCCTATAGCTTTGGGCTTTTCTTTCATCCCGCACTCATCAAAACGCGATTTCGCATTGTATTTCTTATCGTGAGTCTACTTTTTTTACCCTTCGGTTATGCCTTAGGGCTATAGAAAGCTAGATAGGTTTTCCATTCACAATGGCATCCACCACACTAGGATCCAGTAAAGTTGAGGTGTCTCCCAACTGATCTACTTCGTTGGATGCAACTTTTCTTAAAATACGACGCATTATTTTTCCAGAGCGTGTTTTGGGCAAGCCAGGTACAATCTGAATCTTGTCTGGTTTGGCAATAGGTCCAATAATTTTGGTTACCAAATCCAGTAATTCCTTCTTGAATGCAGCCTCATCACTCACCTCTCCATCACAAATCATGAAGGCATAAACCCCCTGACCTTTTATGTCATGAGGATATCCCACAATGGCGGTTTCTACCACTCTTGGATGTTCATCCAGAGCATTTTCAATTTCTGCGGTACCCAAACGATGCCCCGACACATTTAAAACATCATCCACTCGTCCAGTAATACGATAATATCCGTCCTCGTCTCTTCGGCAGCCATCTCCTGTAAAATAGTAGCCCTTATAAGTGGATAGATAGGTCTGTTTATAACGCTCATGATCACCATATACCGTACGTGCTATGGAAGGCCAAGGATGTTTAATACACAAATTCCCTTCTACCCCATTACCTTCAATTTCTTGTCCATTTTCATCCATGAGTACCGGAAAAACTCCAGGTAAAGGTAAGGTGGCAAAGCCGGGTTTGGTTGGGGTTACTCCGGCCAGAGGTGAAATAAGTATACCGCCTGTTTCCGTCTGCCACCACGTATCTACAATGGGGCATTGCTCATTTCCGACATGTTTATTGTACCAGTGCCAAGCCTCCTCGTTTATGGGCTCGCCTACACTTCCCAACACCTTAAGTGAACTTAAATCGTATTTTTTAACAAAATCTAGGTCAAAAGACATAAGTGCTCGAATGGCTGTAGGCGCCGTATAAAAGTGAGTGACCTTATATTTTTCTACCACTTCCCAGAACCTACCGGCGTCAGGATAGGTGGGCGTTCCCTCAAAGATGATACCCGTCGTTCCGGTGAATAAAGGCCCATAAATGATATAGCTATGCCCAGTAATCCAACCCGCATCTGCGGTACACCAGTACACATCATCAGCACCTACTTGAAACACATTTCGGAAAGAGTATGAAGTGTAAACCATGTACCCTCCGCAGGTATGAACAACTCCCTTGGGTTTTCCGGTAGAACCAGAAGTGTACAGAATGAATAGTGGATCTTCGGCATCCATCTCTACGGCCTCATGATGACGAGAGGCATTTCGAATCAAATTATGCCACCAGTAATCTCGACCTTCTACCCAATCAATATCTCTATTGGTTCGCTGACAAACGATTACATTTTCTACACTTGGACTCGTCTTAAGTGCTTCATCCGAAATATCTTTCAATGGAACGTGTTTATCACCACGACGCAATCCGTCGTTGGTAATGAGCATTTTAGCTTCACAATCGTTAACACGTTCACTTAGAGATTGAGCAGAAAATCCAGCAAAAACAATCGAATGTACCGCCCCAATTCTAGCGCAAGCCAAAGCGGCAATGATCAGTTCGGGAGTCATGGCCATATAAATACATACCCTATCCCCTTTGGTAATGCCTTTACTCTCGAGCACATTTGAAAATCTACAAACATCTTCGTGAAGTTGCCGATAGGTTATGGTACGGCGAAAAGAATCCGGGTGATTGGGTTCAAAAATAAAAGCCGTTTTATTTCCAATCGTGTTTAAATGCCTATCTAATGCATTCTCGGTGATATTCAATTTCCCACCTACAAACCATTTGACGTCTCCTTCTTCAAAGCTACCGGTTTGCACCTCATTCCATCGCTTTCGCCAATAAAATGTGCCTGCCTCATGATCCCAAAATCCAAGTCGATCTTGTTCACTTTTTTCAAAAGTTTGTTGATACTGTTCGTAAGATGTTATGTTTAACCACATAATGGAACGCTTTTAGAATAGTTTAATGTACTAGTTCATTGAATGCTATCCGACTATAGCATTTCTAAGGACTTCTATACTCTCAAAAATAACACTGCTCTGCAAGCGCTTTTATAGGTTTTTTCAAAAAAATAGATCACCTAAAAAACTGCTCTTTTACTGTTATAAAACCCGTTTTAGGTACAGTGTCAAAAAACAATACCCGAACATACGAACAGGCCTTATCACAAGTAAGCGCGTGGTTTAGCCAAAAAGACTGGACGGTATTCGACTTTCAAAAAGAATGCTGGCAAGCCGTATCCCAAGGCCATGATGGTCTTTTGCATGCCCCTACCGGATCAGGAAAAACCCATGCCTTATGGATGCCTCATATTCTACGTTGGCTTCAAAACCCCGAAGCTTCCGACCGTGGTCTCCAACTGGTATGGATAACCCCACTCAAGGCCTTGGCCAAAGACATGGAGCGACAGTTTCAGCAAACCGTCCAAGATTTCAATCTATCTGTTAGGGTTGAACGTCGCACGGGCGATGTATCAGCATCCGTGAAAAAAAGACAACAAACACACATGCCCGAGGTGTTAATCACCACTCCTGAAAGCCTTCATGTGTTAATGGCTCAAAAAAAACACGAGCGTTATTTCAAAGGCTTACACACTATAGTGGTAGATGAATGGCATGAACTCATGGGTTCGAAACGCGGAACCCAAACCGAGCTATTTTTAGCCCGTGCTCGTTACTTACAACCCAAGGTTCAAACTTGGGGGATTTCTGCAACTTTAGGGAATATGGATGAAGCATTAGAAGTGCTTATGGGAACCGAACAGCGATACCAGAAAGCCCGTAAAATAAGTGCCAAAATTCCCAAAAACATCGAATTACGATCGATTCTTCCACCCTCTGTAGACCTATTTCCTTGGCACGGACATTTGGGGCTACACCTACTCGAAGAATTAATTCCCATTCTTGAAAAGAGTACTTCCACCTTAGTATTCACCAACACACGTGGACAAGCCGAGCGATGGTTTCAAGCCTTACTAGAGCGAGTACCCGAATGGGCGGGGCAAATTGCTCTGCACCATGGCTCATTGGATCGAAAAGTGCGGAACTGGGTGGAGGAAAGCCTTCATGAACATCGGCTAAAGATTGTGGTTTGCACCTCCAGCTTAGACTTAGGAGTCGATTTTAGCCTTGTGGATACGGTGGTTCAAGTGGGTAGCCCCAAAGGTGTTGCTAGATTTATTCAGCGCGCCGGTCGTAGTGGACATCGTCCGGGCGCTACCAGTCTAATCTACTTCTTACCCACCCATGCCCTAGAATTATTGGAGGCCGAGGCCCTACGTTCGGCCATTCAAAAAGAGGAAGTCGAACCACGCCCGCCCATCATCAACCCCACGGATGTATTAATCCAATATCTCATGACCCGTGCTATTGGAGGTGGTTTTAGCTCCGAAAGCATCTATGCCGAACTGACCCAAAGTTTTGCCTATCGTCCACTTTCAGAAAAAAACCTGAGCAGCATCATTCAATTTTTATGCACAGGAGGCCCAGCACTCAAAGCCTATCCAGAATTTTCGAAACTTATTCTAGATCAAGATAACATATACCGAGTGCACGATCGAAGGATTGCTCGTCGACATCGTATGAATATTGGAACCATCACATCCGATGCTAATTTACAGGTTAAGTTTCTGAGTGGCGGTCGAATTGGTACCATAGAAGAATGGTTTATCAGTCAGCTTAATGAGGGTGATCGGTTTTGGTTTTCGGGCCGATGCCTTGAACTTATTAGGGTGGATAGAATGACGGTATATGTACGTCGAGCGGCGGCCTCCGGTTCTGCAAAAGTTCCAAGCTGGTTGGGTGGTCGCATGTCACTTTCTTCCAATCTCTCGGAAGGGCTCAAAGATACCATGTATCGGGCCATGAATCCCGATCATAAGTCCGAAGAACTCAGCTACCTCACCCCCATTCTCGAGGTCCAAAAAAAATGGTCTTTACTCCCCCAACCCAATCAATTGCTCATCGAAAAAAGCTTTTCTAGAGAAGGTTGTCATGTCTTCTTTTTCCCGTTTGAAGGGCGCTATGTACATGAAGGAATGTCTACACTAGTGGCTCATAGAATTTCTAAGCTTGTGCCCATCTCATTTACCATAGCCATGAATGACTATGGTTTTGAGTTACTTTCCGATCAGGATATTCCCATAGAAAAAGCGCTGGAGAACAACTTATTCAGTACGGATCATTTGGTCAGAGACATTCAATCGAGTTTGAATAATTCAGAATTAGCCAAAAGGAGATTCAGAGAAATTGCTCAAATTTCGGGGCTCGTTTTTCAGGGATTTCCGGGTGAAAGTAGAGCCACCCGACATCTTCAAATGTCTTCAAGCCTTTTTTTCGAAGTATTCCAGACCTATGAACCCGAACACCTACTCCTGCAACAAGCCATGGACGAGGTACTCTTTTTCCAGTTTGATGAACTGAGATTACGTCAAGTACTCCAACGCATCCAAAATGGAACCATAGAATATCGCCAAACCAAACGATTCACTCCTTACGCTTTTCCTATCATGGTCGATCGTTTACGCGAAAAGATGAGCAGTGAAAAATTAATCGATCGTATTCGAAAAATGCAGGAACAACTCATCAAACATGTGTAGGTTCTGATCTTATGTATAAGGAAGTAAAGGGCACGAAAATCATTCAATTTCACGGCGAGGAGTTTGTGCTCTCATCTGATCGTGTACTCTACTACCCTTCCGAAAATGCGCTCATACTTAGTGATATTCACTTAGGTAAGGCGGGGCACTTTCGGAAAAATGGCATTCCTGTACCCATCCAAATCAACCAGGATAACCTCGATAGATTAGATTCCTGCATCCAAAAATTCAACCCGAAAAAGCTCATTTTTTTAGGCGATTTATTTCACAGTGAGTCGAATTCTGAATGGGATGATTTCAGAGATTGGCGTTCTGGTCATAGCGTGCGCTCAATGACCTTGGTATTGGGAAATCATGAGCTATATTCTGCTCAAAAATACGAAGGACTAGGCTTAGAGGTGGTAGATTGGATAGATATCAACGGTCTAAGGCTTCAGCATGAGCCTGAGAACACACAAAGTAGGCCATTCAACAGCAATTCCAACCCATCTTCGATTAGTGGACATCTTCATCCCGGGGTAAAATTAGCAGGCAAAGGAAGGCAGTCTTTAATCTTGCCTTGTTTTGCACATTACGAGCATCAATTAATTATACCTGCTTTTGGAACCTTTACTGGCTTACATTTGATTACCATTAAAGAGGCACAGCAACTTTATGCCATAGCCGAAGACGAACTCATAACCTTAAAGTGAATCCATATTTCTATGCAAAAACTTTTTTCATTAAAAGCATCGAATGAACCGTGGATATTTAGCATGATTGGGTTTTTTAGTTGTCTCTTATGGTTTCCAATGATTGTTTCTGCTCAACAAGCAGATGTTTTCTCTCATGCTCAGGCCCTTCCAGATAACCCGCTCGTGTTGCAGGCACAATCTATTCATCTTCAGCAACGAGGTATGATACTGCTAGGCAGTTGGGCTGGATTAAATATTCTTACTGGAAGCATGGGTACGTTCAAGGCAGAGGGCAGCAGAATGTATTTTCATCAGATGAATGCAGCGTGGAATGTGGTAAATGCAGGAATAGCTTTTTTGGGTTATCGTGGGACCTTAAACAATCAATACGTAGAAAGCCTAGATATCTTAGACGCCATGCAACGTTTCGATCAGTTACTACTCATTAATGCAGGTCTGGATATTCTATACATTTCGGGTGGAATTTGGCTGGCCTATCGCGGGTTAAAACAATCTAATGATCGATGGAAAGGATATGGCCAATCGATCATTCTGCAGGGAAGCTTCTTATTAGCATTTGATCTGTTCTTATATTCTATTCATCAGCCCATAACCAAGTCTTTGGCTGGATTAGAAACCAATTATTTTAGCTTCCATCTCACAAGCCTTCCCGTAACTAACTTAGCCATGACCACAGAGCTAAGTAATCACCTACTGCCCATCTTTCAACTTAGTATAGCATTCTAATATTAGGATGTTGAGAAGCGTAAAAAACACTCTTTTAATGCCTGAATAATTCTACTTTTACGTGTGCGAATATTGGCATAACTGATGTTAAACAATCTCGTTAATTCGTCCGGAGAGGCCTCTGGTTGAGATAACAAAAACTGTATAAGATTTTTGTTGGATTCGTTAAGCTTTTCTATACACTTTTCCAGAATTCGTTGTCGATCTTCTTCTATTAAATGAGCTAAGGGGCTGGAGTCAGTGGGCAATTCTTCAATTTCTACATCTGAATGTTGAAGAATTCGCTTCTTTTCTTTCTTCAGATATGCGTAATACTCATTTTTACAACTGGTCATGCAATAGGCCAATAAACTACGAGCATCCTTTATCGATTGGGACTGCATTTTTTTTATCACTCGGTGCATGGCCTCTTGAACCAAATCTGGAGCTAAATCTTTTGAGCATTTATGCACCACCATCAGATACATTTCCAATCGTTCAAATAGTTGAGAGAGAAGTTCATTAACTCGTTGTTCGTCTGATATCTCGTAGGCTTGTATCAGCTCAGAAAAATCATCTCGATTCTTTTTCACGCGACCCTTAGTGCTCGTTAACTCTGTTTTATTAATTCTTAAATACGAAAAATGCGATGAATCTATCGCCGAGAACCATGTATTAAAGTATGAAAATACAAATTCTAAGGGGATCTAAAAATAATTGTAACAAATTGATTCATTTGGAATCCTTACTATTAAATACACACAATAAATAACACACAATAAAACATTAGGGATCATACACATGAAAACTCTTAGAAATATTTCATTCATTTTTACTTTATCAATGGTTGCTTTCGCTTGTGCACCCGTACAAACAAGTACTGAAATTACCGCCGAGGCGACAACAACCGAACAGGAGATCCTCTTACCCACACAAGAAACTGAATTTGACATTATCTACAGACCTATTGTTCATAGACCAGATTGGTAAATTCGCCATATTTAAATGGCAACTAATATGAAAGTTTAATAGGGTTACACAACTTCTTATCTTTCAGTCCTAAGGGCTTCAGATCTCTGATTTGAAGCCCTTTTTCTATTGGGAATTCGATACGCTGTATAGTATTTTAAAAAAGTTTAAAACACTTCACAATCACTACTCAGTAATCATATGATACCAATCGGTATACTAAGAGTGAGTAGAAGAAATATTATGATTAGGGTACTATATCTAGGGTTATTACTAACAATTACTTTGGGATTTGATGGGATCCAAGCCCAATCAGCTGCTACTGATGTGTTGAAGTGGGTTCATCAGCATGAATCCCTTCGTTCCAATAAAAGCTCCGATAGTCTTTCCCAGTACTACTACTCATTAAGTATTGAAGAGCAATCACCCTTATATGCTTATTTATCGCTCATCAATGAAACGGACGATAATCAGCGAACTAACTACCATAAAAGCTATATAGCAAATGATGTTTTCGGAATAATAAATCCAGTACAAAGAGCATCTATTCATTCCTTGTTGGATCTATTTGCGTACCCAAAAGCAAGCTCCTCTTTACTTGATGAACTTCCATCCAATCTACTCCCTGTTATCAGCTATGAATTAATTATCAGTCAAAGGCTTGATGTCTATATCGAAAATGATTTCAGAGATGAATTTATTGAGGAACTACGAAACTATTACAAAAATCTAAGTGAGCTCACCAAACAGACGGCATCCAAGTCTGTTGTTGGTGCAACGAACCAAAGTTTTAATCTGCAAAAATTAAATCGCGAACTACTACTGTATTCAATTCTTTGGTACGACTACAACTCAGCCAGTTATTCATCTCTACTTCAATGGTATAATCGACATGGCCGCCTGGAAATGCTGCCCAAAACTGAAGATAAAGCAAAAATATTAATGGCTATTGCGTATACACAGTTTAGCGCAGGCCTTTATTCTGAAGTACTTAGATTGCTAGAGTATGAACTACTAGATTTAAGTGAATTACTGGATATGGATTCCATACGCTTCGATACTCAAAATTTGTATGGGGTTAGTCTTAACCAAATTGGAAAATACACATCTGCAGAGCAGCTTTTTCAACAATTATTGCTCATGGATTTATCTGATGCCCAGCTATCCCAACTCTACAACAATTTGGGTTTGTCTCTGCTCTACCAAGGCAAACAGCTCGAATATCAAAAGGTTATGAACAAAGCCTATGAACTTGCCGAGCAAACCAAGAATGCGCTTGATATGCTCATCATTAGTGAGAACCTTTTCCTTCAAAATATTCAATATGGAAATATCCTAGGTGCCGAAGATTATTTGGTTCAAGCCGAAAAAGTAGCAATTGAACTAGGTAGCAACACTGACCTTGCCAATATAGCGTATCTAAAAGCTATCAAACTCTGGGACTATGAAAAAAATAAAAGAGAGGCCGTAGATCTACTGGACCAAGCCATGAGACCTTTAAACATAGAGGATAATTTCTTTGACTGGACCAGGTTGTTATTGAAAAAAGCTGAAGTGCTCATGGAAAGTCAAGATTATATGGCATCTGAAAAAGTCATGTATGAACTAAAGAAAGTGGCTTTAGAGCGAGATGATGTTCAACTACTTTTTGACGCTAACGTTTTTCTAGGTGAAGTAGCTCTAGCACAAAACAAATCAACAGATATTCCTTTACTGTTGAATCAATTAGATGAATTTGAGACAAATAACCTACGATTTAGCACCTTTATTCGCTATCAAAGCCTTAAAAATGAGTGGGCATTTCAACAGGGATTTGAAGCAATGGCGATAAATAATATGCAGGATTTAGTTGAAGAAATAATAACCCGAATTCAACTAACGAGTCAACGAGAGTCTGGTTTTTGGTTACAGATAAAGGCCTATGGTCGAGCCTTTTCAGTACTTAACAAGTTCTACTTGGAACAGGAGGAACTAGAACAATCACTGCTCCTAATGGATCGAATTAAGAATCTAAATCAAATTGTACTTGGAGCTTCCGAACTATCATTAACCCAACAGCTAAACGAACAAGAAGCAGCAAGAGAACGATACTTACGAGAAATTACTCAAAGCTTACGTAGCCAATATATTCAAGAAAAAGATCCTAATGAACGGGCATTCATTCGTTCTAGATTAAATCAGTTTGAATCTGAACGAACTCAACTCTTAAACAGCATAGAAGAAAAACTAGAAATCGATAACCTGACAAAGAGAGATCTTCGAGTTATTCAACAGAAATTAGATCCAAATACACTCATTATTCATATAAATGAGGTCTATGATGATTTAATAATTTTTGCCATGGATAGACAAACACTTCGGTCAAAAAGTGTTTCCTTAGACCCTGAAAAGCAACAATTAATTCGGTCAGCCATCTCCAAATTACAAAATGGCAATCCTCAGCTCACACAGTTATTTGAGTTATACAATCTGCTAAATTTACCCCAATGGCTTAGCCAGGAGTATAATAACCTAGTAGTGATTCAAGATCCGCTACTTTTTGGTCTACCCATAGATGTGCTCCCTATAGATAATCCAGAACATGATTATTCGTATGGTTCAGCTAATTATGTGATTGAGCATTGGAAGGTAGAACTTTACCCCTCATTACAACCCTTTGTAGAACATGGAGGAAACGAAGGCTCTTTGTTTGCAAAGAACTCCCTTAATTTTATTGGCTTTGGAAAAGCAAATTTCAATGAAACGGATAGTGAAGAACCTTCACCATCTCTAGCCTACTTAAAAAATGCACCCATAGAAGTTATGGAGGCAAGTAAGAGGGTGGCAGGAAAAGTAAACATCTATGAGTATTTAAATGAACATGCTTCTAAGCAGACCTTTGAGCAAGAAGTTCATAAAGCCGACATTCTACACATAGCCAGTCACAGTATTGTTAATGAAAGCAATCCACTGTTTTCAAAAATAATCCTGAGTTCTTCAAACCAAACGGATGAAGCATTATATGCTTATGAACTTTTCAACCTAGATTTAAACCCCAGAATAGCGGTTTTAAATGCCTGTAGTTCTGGAAGCGGAAACAACATGCGGGGTAGTGGATTACTTGGTTTTTCAAGAGCCCTACTCTATTCGGGTACTCAGGGAATGATGATGAATTTTTGGGCGGTTACAGACCAGAGCGCATTACAAGTGTCCAATGAGTTTTATAATGGCCTAGTGAACAAGTATACAACCTCTGATGCTATTCGAATTGCAAAATTAAAGTTGCTTGAAAATGGCAATGCAAATCCACATTACTGGGGTAGCTTTCAATACATTGGCAAACCCGTTTACTTGAAAGAAACGCCTACTTACATCTTCTATTTATCTTCAATTATGCTATTGGGATTATTTTGGAGCCTTTTATTTCTAAGAAAAGAAGCATAGTTAGTGGCAATACGTTGGTAGGAACCATTTAGAAGCACCACCTGATCAAAATAATGTATGGCTTCTCTGATATTATTTACTTGATAATAACTTTGAGCTAAATACCATTTTGTTTTTTCTAATAATACCCGCTCACTTTCCGAATCAGATTCTACCGATTGATCGTTTTTATGTTCAAGTAATTCTTGAAGTACCAAAAAACTGGATATGGCTTCTGAATGCCTGGATAGATTGTACCTATAGACTCCTTGATTGAGCAGTAAAATATGCCGCTCTTGAGCACTTAACTCTAAATCTAACTGTTCACTAATGAGTAATAAGGCTTCTTCAAAATTTCCTCTGGCAGCTGACGCTTCAATATCCTCAAACATACCGGGTGATGAAATCTCCTCTCCCCCTCTATAAATATCAAGTGGTAGTTCCTGTAATGGTTGATTACTAATTAGCTCTATGTCTTTATTCTCATTTACCCAAAATATTCCAATTACAATAATAAGTGATACTAAGACCGCGGTAACGGGTCTCCAGACCGGGAATAAAACCTTTGAGTTAACTCTCTTGGCAGTCCTAGGGATAGGCTTTGAAGTATATTCGGAAGCCTGGTTCTCGGCTTGAACTTTGGTAGGCTCAGCTTGCTTAGCAAGTACCTGTTTCAGATTCGCTAAATGGAGTAAGTCCTCATAAAGTTCTCCATCTCTAATGAGCAACTCCCATAATTTTTCCTCATCTGCTTCGCTTAAACTATCCTTTAGATAAGCGTGCAAGAGATCATAACGATCATCTGTATTGGTTATTCTAGATTTCATTCTGTTTTATTGTGTAAACGGCAAAGCTAATCGCCCGGCCGTAACCCTTGTCCTTAATATACTACCAACTTTAATACATCACCAAGAAGTCGGTATCTTTTTAGTTAATGTTTTGTCGCACACTTCTTCCTCTAGTATAAGGATGTGTAAAATTCCTATTTGTTACAAAATTTTTGAATGTAGTAGATATTTTTATTGTTAACCTTATCACAATTACAAAACATACACTATTCATCATGCACAAACAAATAAAATATAGCTACTTAGCCGTACTTTTAGGAGTCTTTACACTTTGGTCATGCAAATCCCCAGAGCAACCTACTCTAAGCGTAAAAGTAGATTATTTGGGAGATGCTACGATAGTGGTTCATGAAAAACCCCTACACTACAAATACTCAGAGAAAAAGGAGATCAGCTCTTTTCGTAGCGTCAATGGGGATGAGTTTTTGTATTCCATCCCTAATTCATCTGATGGCCAGATACAATGGATAACCATTACTATACAAGACAAAGTATTTCCGTTAGCCATTCAAGGCAATGATCCCTTATATGTACAAATTCAACGCTCTTCATTCCCTACAGATCTTACGATTACCAATGCCGAAGGTCTAGATATCCCCGAATATCAGGGATTTTTAGACTTTCAAAAATTGGCTTTTGACCTCGATCAAGCCATTTCTAGGTCAGAATCCAGTTTCACCAAAGGGGATTGGCGTACTATGCTTGATTTGAGTACAGAAAAGCTTGCTTTAGCTGATAGCCTCTTAAAAGATGGGCTTTATCATGAGTGGTACTTACGAATTCGGGGGGAACATTTGGTGCGAGAACTACGAGCTTTGGAGTTTGGTCAACGTTTTGGCACCATGGAGAATATCTCACAAAAACGTGATTCACTTTTGCATCAAGCATCCCTCGATGGTGTGTTTAGTTTAGAATCTCTAACCGCTCAGCGTGCGGGAATAAGAGATATTACCCACTTTTATGCTCGAACTTTCGAACTCTACGATTCCATTGAGACAGTCTATGGTACATTAATGGAGTATGATATAAAGCGTTTGGCCTATACAGAGTTGGACAAGAGGCGCATGGAAGTCTTGGACTATATTGAAGATGATCAAGCACATGCCTATGCTGAACTTTACATCATTGCCGAACGATTAGGTGAAATCTCCCTAGAATTAGCAGAACCCTCCTATCGAGACTTCATAGATCGTTACGATCAGATATATCCCACCTATACCACCTTTTTACGCTCATTTTATGAAGCGATTTCTTCGGTATCACCAGGTAATCCTGCCATTCCATTCACCCTGTATAATCGAGATGGTCAGTCCTTTAGTTTAGATGATTTTAAAGGTAAATACATACTCTTAGACTTTTGGGCGGGCTGGTGTCAACCGTGTCTAGATGAATTTGAAGACATGCGAAGAATCTATGCACGTTTCGATCGGTCTGATTTCGAAATCGTCGGAATTTCCACTGAAATCGATAGCCTCACATGGATAAGCGACATTGAACGGTTCAAAAATCCATGGATTCAATTGTATGGGGGTAACGGATTTGAACAAGAAACCTTCAAAGCCTATCGTGGTGGAGGTATTCCATTCTATATTTTAGTGAATCCGGAGGGTCTGATTGAAAGGTACAATGATGTTCGTCCAACCTTTAATCTCGAAGAGGTTCTAGAAGAAGCCATTGATTCTAATTAATCTTTAATCATTCATCTACCCAATGCTGCGCATAAAAAAAGCCCGTTTTCACGGTATACATATTCCAGAATTGGCATTGGGACTGGATTACAGCGATACAAATGTCAAAAGTATTGTGGTTTCACATGCTCACGCCGATCATATACCTAGAAATCGTGCTCTGAGTCAGGAATCCAACCCTATTGAGGTCTATGCCACCCCTCCAACAGCAGCACTGATGCGATTACGAGGTTTTCGGGCACCCATAAGGGAAATTCCTTTTCATACACCCATAACGATTCGGAATTTTCGATTAACCTTCTATCCTGCAGGTCATATTTTAGGGTCTGCAATGACCTTCATAGAATCACCTGTGGGTAATCTTCTTTATACCGGTGACTGTAAAACACCTGCCTCTCCGGCGACCGAAGGATTCGATTTCCCCAAAAATACTCCGGTTGATCAACTAATCATCGAAGCTACATTTGGCCTTCCCATCTATCGTTGGAAGTCAAATGAAGAGTTGAAAGCGGAGCTAATAGAGTTTAGCCAAAAAAGTTTGGATGATGGTTATACCCCCATTTTTTTAGGTTATAACCTTGGAAAAGCACAAGAAATGATGCATATGCTCAAAGATATGCCCTACACTAAACAAATCCACGGTGCAGGATTTCCTCTTTGTAAGGTGTATGAAGACTTTGGCATATCCTTGGGAAACTATCAGCGATACGACAGAAAAACTTCAGAGGGTTGCATACTTTTCACCCCTAACTCAGGTCTCGAATCAGGCTTTGCAAGTCACATAAAGAAAAGAAAAATAGCTTATTGCAGTGGTTGGGCAAGCCATGAAGCTAGAAGAAGCCAAATAAACGCTGATCGATTGATTCCTCTGAGCGATCATTTAGACTACTTTGAACTCATGCACTTTTGTGAGCAGCTTCAACCTAAGAAGATCTACATAACGCATACACCCGATCCAAATGTGGTGCTTCATGAGCTCAAAAGTAAAGGCTTGGATGCCTGCTATCTTGATTTAGCTGCTCAGGAGGAAGATGCATGAGTTCGGAGCTTTCAACCTATGATGCCAGCAGCTTTGAAGAATGGGCAAGAGTTATGCAAGAAATTGCCGAAACTCGTAGCACCAACGAGAAAATCGGACTATGCGCCCGCTACTTAGAAACATTAAGTACTTCTGATTTAGCACTTGCTACTCAATTTATGGCAGAAGGTGCCTTTTCTAATATTTCGGGCAAAAGAGCTTCGATTGGAGCCAGAACAATTGCAACTCAGGCGGCTAAATTCTGTGAAATCGATTACGATTTGGTGTTCAAACCTTGTCGAACTGCAACGGGAAGTAGCTCTGAAACCATTCAAAAACTATTTGAAAACCTTCCTTCAGCACGTAAAAAATGGAGGGTTAACAACTGGTCACTTTCACAGATCAAAGAACACTGTGAAACTCTTGCACAAATTCGTGATCGTAGTACGAAACAACATTACCTTACAAAGGTTTGGTCGGGTCTGTCTCCACTAGCCACGAAATACTTTCTTCGCCTATTATCAAGAGGATCCCTGAGAATAGGTTTTGAACTCCGAAGTGTACTACAGGCACTCAGTCGATGCTGCAAAGTGGAAAATGAAGCCATTCGCTACGCACAGATGCTTACGGGTAGCATTGCAAAAACGGCTATATTGGCCAAAGAAAAGCGCCTATCAGAAGCAGACTTTCAGCTTTTTCACCCAATGGCCTTTATGTTGGCCACTCCATTTTCTTCGGGTAAAAGCCTCGATTGGAAAGACTATATTGCTGAAGAAAAATTTGATGGCATCCGTTGTCAACTCCATGCGCATCAGAACCGAGTAGAATTATTTTCTCGCGATTTAAACCCCATCAGTAAACAGTTTCCCGAAATTGTTCAAACATTTTCAGGTAAATCACTTCCCTACCTCGTCCTAGATGGTGAAATATGCGTATTTAAGAATAATACTATTCAAGCCTTCCAAGATTTACAAAAAAGAATGGGGGTAAAAAAACCTACGGCTCAACTTCAAGAAAAGTATCCAACCATTTTTATTGCTTATGACCTTCTGGCATTTGAAAAAGAAATGTGGGTTAGAAAAAGTATGAATCAAAGGCGTGAACGATTAGAGTATTTGTCAAAAACCTACCACATACCCATTAGCACACAATATAATATACCGTCAAGAGAAAACATGGAGCAGCTATTTCAACGGGCTAGAGAACATGGCAACGAAGGACTTATGTTAAAACACCGTGATGCACCCTATTCCTTTGGCGAGCGAAAAAATCATTGGCTAAAAGTTAAAGAACCATCGGGTAGTTTAGATACCGTGATTCTGTATGCTCATTCGGGAAGCGGAAAACGTGGAGGCAGTTATTCCGATTTCACTTTAGGAGTTTCCGTTAAAGAAGACGATAGATACGAAGAAGAATTCATCCCTATTGGGAAGGCGTATGGAGGCTATAGCGACGAAGAATGGAAGCAACTAAATACTCAGATTAAATCACTTATACTGGATCGCTTTGGCCCTACAGTGCTACTAAAACCCTCTATTGTAGTGGAGTTAGAATTTGAAGCCATTCAACCTAATCCCAGAACTAAAGCGAAATACACCCTTCGTTTTCCCAGATTCAAAGCCATTCGATGGGATCTTTCCCCTGCAGATGTGGATACCCTCAAAGAAGTTGAACGGCAATATCAGCAAGACGCGCAACGTGAACGAAGCCCTCAAAAAAGTGGGCAATCGTTCTATATCCCTAACTAAGTTCTCACTGCAGATTAATCAAGATCTAGCTGACATTGTTTTACGAGCTAAAACATTGTTTTAATAAGTTTAACAAACCAATGGAATCTATTTATAGGTGTTTATGGTTAATTTTAAAAAGAGCTAATCACCAACTATCACCATGTTTAAGAATTCACCGTTTTATTTATTCAACCTCTTACTACTTACATCTCTGTCTGTATACTCTTGCTCTTCGACCGACGCCAAGTCAGGACCCAACGGACCAATGGGTAGTGGGGTTATTCCCGCCGTTGAAACCGTTCAAGCTCGTTACGGCGCGCTTCCTTTAGTAGAGCGCTTTAGCGGAAATGTTCGGGCCGAAAATCAAGTCCCCCTCTATGCTCAAATTAGCGCCAAAGTAGCTAAGGTGCATGTCGAGAATGGTGACTATGTGAGGGAAGGTGCCGTGCTAATAGAATTAGAAGATGAGACCTTTCAACAGCAACTAACTCAAGCAAAAGCGGGACTACGTATCAACCAAGCCAGGTTACGCCAGGCAGAAGCGGCACTTTCTCAACTCAAAGCAGAATTTGAACGAGAACAGAAACTCAATGAACAAAGTCTCACTAGTGCACTTAGAATGGAGCAGCTTGAAGCGGAACTCATCGGTCAAGAAGCCGATGTAGAACTTGCGAAAGCACAGGTTGAACAGTCCGAAGCATTGGTTGCCGAACGAGAAGAGGCGCTTAGAAGAACGGTTGTTCGGGCACCAATTTCGGGAACAATTGGCCAGAGAAATGCACAAGTGGGCATGCAGGTAAGTACCAACAATCCCCTCTTTTTAATTGGCGATTTAACCAAACTCAGAATTGAGGTGGTACTAACCGAAAGTATGCTCAACAAAATCTCTGTTGGGCAACGCGCCGAGATACTCGTACCCACAGCTGATAACGCTACTTACGCTATCGAAGCAAAACTCTCTCGAATTTCACCTTTTCTGAATGAAATAACCCGATCTACGGAAGCTGAAATTGATCTTGAAGACGCATCTGGATTATTAAAACCAGGGATGTTTGTACCCGTAGATGTTCACTTCGGTGAAAGCGAACAGGCCACACTTATTCCCACTTCTGCCTTATATACCGATCCGAATACCGGAGAAGAAGGGGTATACGTAGCACCAAATGCTGGAAGTGAAATTCCATTGCGTATAGATGACGAAAATTTAAGCCAACCCACTGGTGTAGAATTCATCCCCATCACCGTCCTCGCCCGAGGCCGAATGGAAGTCGGTGTCACGGGCATAGAAAGTGGAGACTGGATCATCAGCCTGGGGCAAGATCTCCTGAGCGAAGGAAGAGAACAAGCCCGACTCAAAGCTGTGAGCTGGGAACATGTGACCCAGCTTCAATCCATGCAACGAGAAGACCTTTTGGAACAGGTCATGCGTCAGCGCAATGGCAATAACGCGAGCGAATAAACCAAACCACATTTCTTAGAAGTTTACTCATGGCACTAACCGATACCTCCATAAAACGACCCATAGCCACCTCGATGGTATTTTTGATTGTCATTACCCTAGGGGTTTTAGGCTTTCGCTATCTCCCTGTAGATTTACTTCCACCTATCGAATACCCACAGCTTACAGTTTCTACCAATTATGATAACGTAGGCCCAGAGGAAATGGAAAACATTATCACCGAACGCATTGAAAACGCACTTGCAGGGGTTCCTGGGGTCGAGCGTATGCGCTCGAGTTCAGATGAGGGCAATAGCCGAGTAACCCTCGAGTTTGCGCAAGGCGTTAATATCGATGCCGCTGCCAATGATGTTCGGGCAGCACTAGATCGGGTTCGGGGCAGTTTACCTGAGGAAGCCGATGCACCCCGAATTTGGAAATTCGATCCGAATAACTTTCCCATCGTTATTGTAGGCGCTAATTCCGATATGAACTTATCGGATCTAACGCTCACCCTAGAACGTGAAATTACTCGACGTTTCGAACAAATCAACGGAGTGGGATCCATCGACATTTGGGGAGGAATCAATCGCCAAATTAAGGTGGACATCAAGCGGGACCGACTCATTGCCAGTGGTCTTTCAACCCAACAGGTACAGCAGGCCATAGCCCGAGAAAACACCAATCTTCCAGGTGGAAACGTCAATTCAGGAACGCAGCGACTCTATGTCAGAACTCTTGGCGAATACGAAAATATAGACGAAATACGTCGCACCGTTATCACCACCATCGATGGTAAACCCATTCGAGTTGGAGACGTAGCTGAGGTTAGTTTTGGATATCAAGATTTAGACCGCTTAGTAACCATCGATCAAAAACCGATGGTTCGCTTTGGCATCCGAAAACAAACCGGAGCCAATACGGTTGCGGTTGCCGAAGAAATCCGCAAGGAAGTCGACAGAATAAATGCTGAGAGAAACGATCTCAATTTATTTGTCACCACCGATCAAAGCTCGTTTATACAAGATTCTATCGATAACGTACAAAATTCAGCCGTTTGGGGAGCACTATTGGCCGTATTCGTGCTCTACGTCTTCTTTAGAAATGGTTCCTCAACCTTTATCATTGCCCTTGCCATCCCCATTTCTATCATAGCTACCTTCGGCCTGCTCTACTTCAGTGATCTCACATTGAATCAGATGAGTTTTGGAGGGCTCGCACTCGGAGTCGGGCTCATTGTGGATAATGCCATTGTAGTACTCGAGAATATCATACGCCTCCGAGAAGAAGAAAAAGAAGAGGCTAAAACAAGCGCCTTAATGGGTACCAAGCAAGTCGCGGGTGCGATCATTGCCTCTACCCTTACCACTACGGTAATCTTTCTTCCCGTCGTATTTATGCAGACCATTTCCGGCCTATTATTCCAACAATTAGCCTTAGTAGTGGTATTTGCACTGCTGTGTTCGCTCTTAGTTGCGCTCACCTTAGTGCCGATGTTGGCTAGTCGCTTCCTAAGCATCAACAAAGAGAACGACGGGCGAAAGAAACTCTCTATACTTGCTCAATTCCAAGCTTTTTTCATTCGATTAGAACGAAAGTATGCAACCTTTTTATCCACAGTACTCACCCGAAGCCGTTGGGTATTTGGTATCACTTTAACCCTGATAACAGCCGCTATTCTGTTGTTTCCTCAGATTCCGGTTGAACTTGCCCCTCAAACCGACGCTGATGAAATAGATATCGACCTACAAATGGCGGATGGAACCAATATTACGGTTCAAAATTTTTATCTCCAGAAACTAGAGGACATCGTATTAGAAGTGTTACCCACCGATGATGTAAAGAATGTAACCACCGAAGTACGTGATGGTCGAGCGGAAGTTGAAATCGCTATGGTTCCCGCAGATCAACGCAAAAGTAAAACCTCCGTTATTGCAGAGGAACTTCGCCAAAAATTAGAAGGACAAATACCCGGAGCCGATATCCGCGTAAGTGCTCAGTCTGGCCTATGGATTTTACGCCGCATTTTTGGTAGTGGCGGTGGGACTGAAGCAGTTCAGGTACAGCTTAGAGGATATGATATCGAGAAATCATACGAAATAGCCCAAGATCTGCGATTGGAAATGGAAAAAATTCCAGGAATTACTGGAGCTCGCGTCGATCGTAGCGAAGGCCGACCCGAACAACGCATTGTATTCGATCGTGACAAAATTGCCGACTTAGGCCTAAGCGTTAATCAGGTAGCGGGTATTATTCAAACCAATATTGGAGGTAGTCAGGCAGGTGTCTTCCGCGATGGTGGGGACGAATACCCCATTATTGTACGTCTACGCCCTCAGGATCGCCTCAGCTCCTTAGACCTAGAAAATATCTCGATTCGCACTCCTGACGGACAGGTTCTGCCAGTAAGTTCGGTCATCAAAAAAGAAATTGGAAGAGGCCCCACAGGAATTAACCGAATTGATGGGCAACGCGTTACCAACATAACCGCTAATTTGGAACCAGGTATTGCCCTAGGAGATGCGGTTGAACAGGTCCGTACTCAGCTCCTAGAATACAACTTACCGGAAGGCTTTAGTGTAGTATTTGGAGGTGAATACGAAGAGCAACAAAAAGCAGCGGCCGATTTCCGCCTCTCGATTATCATGGCCTTGGTACTAATATATATGGTAATGGCAGGTCAATTTGAGCGCTTCTTCGATCCCATTGTGGTGATGTTTTCTGTGCCATTAGCCATTATTGGAGTAGTTCCTACCCTACTGCTTACCGGCACAACCATCAACATTCAAAGCCTCATGGGAATGATTATGTTAATCGGAATTGTGGTCAACAATGCCATAGTACTGGTCGACTATATTAACCTCATGCGTAGGGAAAAAGGCTTGGCCTTATCAGAAGCGGTTATTGAAGCCGGACGACTCCGTTTACGCCCCATTTTGATGACCACTTTAACCACTATTTTAGGGCTACTTCCTCTCTCCTTTGGACTTGGGGCAGGTGCCGAGATTCAGGCCTCACTTGCGCGAGTGGTGATTGGTGGCTTAACCGCCTCAACACTCGTCACTCTGGTCTTTATCCCTGTGGTGTACATCAACAGCGCCAAACTACTCGAAAACATTCAAGAGCGCTTCAGATCGCGCTTTACATCGAATGCCTCCGAGACTGCTCGGGTTGAAACAGCTATGACCAACGCGTAAAAGTATTTTGTTCGCACCCTTGATTTTATGATCTTAGGACATGAGTCAATGGAGCCTTAAGTCAACCCCCCCTCACGACTGGTACTTATGCCTAGACGTGAATTCTTACTTCGATCATGAACATGATCCAGAGTCCATGTTCGAATCCGGTTTTACACGACCAGTACCCGTAGGAGATCGTGATGTAGTTGTGACCATCCAATTCAATGGAGACCCAGAAGCGCCCGAGTTTCAGGTCTATACCAAAGAATCGCTGACTAAAGAAGAGATCACAACGGCTAGCCAGCACATCAACAAAATATTGGGCCTGGATATGGATCTTCGAAAGCTTTACGATCAAGCGGGAGACGATCCTGTTTTAGGTCCTAAACTCTCCAGTTTTTACGGGCTTAAACGTATGACCCGTGCCACCTTGTTCGAGGACATTCAGAATCGCATTGTAGAGATGCAGATGAATCACAAGCCGACAGCTAAAAAAATGATGTACAAGATCCGGGAACAATATGGCTCGCTCTTGGACTACGAAGGGGGCACCCTTGCTGCTTGGCCTAGACCACATCAGCTAATGTCCGCTGACCCACATCATATCCGTGCTTTAGGTCCAACGCTTCGAAAAGGCCAATACCTTAGTGGACTCGCTCAAGATATTATGGCAGGCACGGTTGATATGCATTGGTTAACTACTTGTGATCCAACTACAGCCTACAACACCCTTGTCAAAATCAAAGGCATTGGTCCAACCGCTGCTCAGGACCTCATTATGATGCGGGGAAGAGCCGATGGAGTATTCCCAAGTAATCGTCAAAAAAATATGGAGAAAGGACTCCGGCGGTGGATTATTTGGAGTTATGGTGAAGATCCTGATCATACCCCAGAAGATCGTTTCAACGAACTCATTTCCCCCTGGAAAGGATACGAGTCGGCCGCTTTAGAATTTTTATATCTCAATTATATCATGAACGAAAAAGAGCAGAGACAAAAAGCCAAAACCTAATGAATGGATGCATCTATGTTGAATAAAACCTTATCAAATCGTCAAAAAAAGACCCTCCCATTATTAAGCCTCTTAACTCTCCTTTTGGTCACAAGTCTTACGAGTCTGTCTAGCTTAACGCTCAACGCGCAAGAACCCGAGCCTACACCTCCGGCTCTCATTCCTCTTCCCAAAATTATAGAGGTTCACACCGGAGAGTTCATCATTGAGCAAGGCACTCCGATTTACCTACCAGCATCTTTGGATCAAAGCCCCATTCACAAGGCCCTAATAGAGCTTTTGTATACCACCACTTGGCTAGCTCCCGAGCTAAATTTTTACGAAAATGATCTTTCCATAAGCCCACAGGATACGGCCATTTATCTAGAACTCGTCGACCCACAAGACCTATCCTCAGATGGAGATGCCGAGCACCTAAGCCACGAAGAAGGCTACCGGCTAATGGTTCAACCCGAAAGGATTCATCTGCAGGCCAGCACGCAACATGGGCTTTTTAATGGCCTCATGACCCTCCGTCAGCTTCTGCCCACCGAAGTAGAACTACAAGACCCCTCACGCGTGACCAATTCCATGATCTGGAGCATACCTGCTGTGCATATTGCCGATCATCCTAGGTTTCAGTACCGCGGCTTACACTTAGATGTTGGACGTCATTTTATGCCGGTTGAATTTGTGAAGCACTACATAGATTTACTGGCCATGCACAAGATGAACCGATTTCATTGGCATTTAACCGAAGATCAAGGGTGGCGGGTTGAAATCAAAGCTTACCCTAAGCTCACCGAAATTGGCGCCTACAGGGACGCAACTTTAATTCGCCGCTATGGCTCAAATACCTACGATAATCGGCGATATGGTGGCTTTTACACCCAGGAAGAAATCAAAGAAGTCGTGGCCTATGCGGCCGATAAATTCATCACCATAGTTCCAGAAATTGAAATGCCGGGTCATACTTCGGCAGTACTTGCGGCCTATCCCGAGTTTGGCTGTACCGATGAACCTGTTGCGGTTCAAACCACCTGGGGGGTGTTCGAGGATATCTTTTGCCCTTCAGAAGCGACCTTCGAGTTTTTAGAAAATGTATTAGACGAAGTGATGGACTTATTCCCGGGCGAATATATCCATATTGGTGGCGACGAAGCCCCCAAAAAGCAGTGGGAAGAAAGTGCTCTGGCCCAGGAAGTGATTCGCCATGAGGGCCTCAAAGACGAGCACGAACTTCAAAGTTATTTTATTACACGGATTGAAAAGTACCTAAACAGCAAAGGGCGACAAATCATTGGATGGGATGAAATCCTAGAAGGTGGTTTGGCACCTAGAGCAACGGTCATGTCATGGAGAGGTGAGCGAGGAGGAATAGAAGCGGCAAAAATGGGCCATGATGTGATTATGACCCCAGGAAACACCAATTATTTTGATCATTATCAGGCCGAAATGTCAGGCGAACCCTTAGCCATTTGTTGTCTTACAACCCTTGAAGACGTCTACGGTTACGAGCCGGTTCCAGCGGCCTTAACACCCGAGGAAGCCAAACACGTTTTGGGAGCACAAGGTAATGTGTGGACCGAATACATAAGAACTCCAGAAAAAGTGGAGTATATGGCCTACCCTCGTGCTACTGCACTATCCGAAGTCTTGTGGTCTAACCCCGAGCAAAAAGATTGGTACAGCTTTTGGGCGCGACTACAATTGCATTTTGATCGACTCAATAACCGTGGTGTTAACTATGCTCCTCATTACGACGGGCAGCTAAACCCTCACGAATAAGACGAGAAAACATATAATAAAGTGTAATGGGTAGGACAATGAAGAAAAATCCTTTTTCTACCCATTCTAAACTACTAGAACCAATCGCTTCCAGTACTAAGTAACTCAAATACGCTGCGTAGTAGAATAAAAACAAAAAGGCATCCGCACGAGTTAAATCAAATCCCGCTAAGAAAATGGGGATACACCCCACGGCTACGGCAATCATAAAAGGCATGTCGAGCAGCAGCGCATTTCGAGAGACTTCCAGCACGCCTGGAGCTATTACAATGGTTAAGCCAAGGGTGAGCATCACATTATAGATATTGCTGCCCAGCACATTGGCAACTGCCATATCGGCATTTCCTTTTCTTGCAGCGGCCATAGAAGTGGCTACTTCGGGCAGAGACGTTCCAATAGATACGATGGTCAGCCCCACTACTAATTCGGACATTCCTAAAATTTGCGCAATGGTCACTGCACTGTCGACCATCCAGTTGGCACCCTGTACAATAAGGGCCAAACCAATAAGGAGTATTCCAGCGTTTTTAATATAAAACCAACCACCCGATGCTAATTCCGAAGCATCTTCTTGCTCATAAAGTTCTGCAATATCCACCTGATTTTTCCGAACCTGTATAAAGGTAAAAATGGAATAGCCCAGCAGTCCGAGCAGTAATACCATACCATCGAACGGGCCTAACTCTCCATCTAGAGAAAGAACATATAAAACAATGCTCATGGCAATCACAATGGGAACATCAATTCGAATAATGCGTTGCTTTATTTGAAGAGGAGTTATAAGACCCGATATCCCTAAAATGAGCAAGATATTAGCAATATTGGATCCAATAATGTTTCCTAAAACCAAGTCGGCGGAATCATTCAAAGCGGCTTTTAAACTAATGGCTAACTCAGGCGCTCCGGTGGCAAAAGCAACCACAGTTAAGCCCATAATCATGGGCGAAACTCCCCATTTTATTCCAAAACGATCTACTGCCTTTAGAAATAATTCAGCGCCCGCAATTAAGGCTGCCAAACCTAGTACAAATAATAGTGCCGTCATAAATATGTGCTGTAATTTAACAAGCTCAAGATGGTAA
>CAKZLH010000184.1 GCA_937125285.1 uncultured Balneolaceae bacterium
GAGGGCAATGAGCATATCGACCCCGCGTTGTTTCACCTCACGCACTTCGGTGCCAATTTTAGGGCCCGCTAAAGCAACAATCAGAAAAGTCATCCCCAATAAGAATATACCATGTTTAATGGTAGCACGAGTAGGTACATACCCGAGTTGAAGTCGTTCTTTTTGGTCAGCTTCAAAGTATTGTGCCGCTCGTCGGCGCATACTGTGGACTTTGAACCAAACTCCTAGCACGAGTAGAGGGATGATAACCAGAGCGAATAAATAAATAGAATGTTCCCAAACCATAACCTAAGGTACACATTTAGAGCGAAATAGGGAATGCTTAGCCGATTAAAACCACGCAAAGATCCATGAGATTATTACCGGTCGGTCCTGTTCGAATGAGCGTCTTCATCCACTCATGAAAATGATAGCTGTCGTTTTGCTGTATATAAGGCTCTGGCAAGGTCTTTTGTTTGCGGGCATGCAAGGTAGTATAACTACTCACAATGGCTCCTGCGGCATCGGTAGGTCCATCGACCCCATCGGTGGCTAGGGTCAGTATGGTCACGGGATGTTGGCCTTCGAGGGAGAGTGCCAGAAGAAGAGCCAGTTCTTGGTTGCGCCCCCCTTTTCCGTGGCCGGTAACCTGCGCGTAGGATTCTCCATGATACACGAGTGCCTGTGGGGTCTTTGAGGATATGTTGGATTGCCCATTAAGCACCGAGATAACCTCAGCCGCGATGCGCTGAGCTTCTTTTTTTACCGATGCCTGGATGGGCTCAGGGGCCCAATGCACTCCAAACCCTTGTTGCTCGAGTAAGGTACTTAGAAAGGGTTGCATGCTATTGGCGCCGGTCATCAGGAGGATGTTATGATTGGGATGATCGTTCAATCCAGGCTTCGGAGTTTCAGGGTGTAGGCCTTGAGTTCCTTGCTCAAGGTAGTCGAGAACAGTATTGGGCAGATCTTGGCTAATGTTATAATCATTTACTACCTGCAGGGCATCAGAAAAAGTGCTGGGGTCGGCGATCGTAGGTCCACTTCCAATCACCTCGGCCTTATCATTGGGTACATCCGAAAGTAAATAACTATGCAATCTTAGGTGATGGGCTTTTTGAGCCAGATTTCCGCCTTTCACCAAACTCAGATGCTTTCGAACTGTGTTCATTTGGTGAATACTGGCTCCTGATTGTAAGAGTATTTGGTAGGTACGTTGTAAGTCATTGATTGAAATGGAATCCGGAGGCAAACACAATAGAGACGAAGTACCACCGCTGATTAAGCAGACGAGGTTTGCGCCTGCTGGGAGGTGGTGAACAAAGCTAAGGATTTCTAGGGTTGAGGCTTCGTTTTCAAGGGAAGGCAGTGGGTGGGATCCGGTAAAGAACGTAATGTTTTTGAGCCGTTGGTCTATGCTTTCTATGGAAATCGGCTCTGGGCTAAGAATGATCCCGTCTAAGATCTCTCCCTTGTAGGCTCGAGTAAAGGCCTCCAAGAGTTTTTGAGACCCTTTGCCTATGGCTAAGATATAGAGCTGATCGGGTAGTTCAGCGACCTCTAGTTTTAACGATAAGCTATCCAGCGCTGAAACCACTTGATGCAGGGTCGCCTTATGATGACTCAGAATTCGGCTATGTTTATCGGAAATGGACTCCATCTAACTCGGTATTCTTTTCTGCTCGGCGTACACAATGGCTACCCAAGATAGGGACGCCATAGGAATAAGATAAACGGTTATTAGATCAGAACCCACCCACCAGTTAGGGTGAACATATAACCCTGCGAAAAAAAATAGGGTCGCGATGATCCATCCTAATAGATGGATCAGGATCAATTTTACCATTGAATTTTTGAAATTCTTCAACGCCCATAGCCCCAGAGAAGCAAATAAGAAAAAGGAATTAAAGCTGAGTCCGTACACCCTTTCATAATTACTTGAAAAATTACTGATTGAAAGAGTCAGGTATGTACCTGTATCAATGATATTTACTTCCTTGATATTTATAATCTGTTGTCCAAAACATTCTAACAAGTGATAAATAAAACCCACTCGTATCGGGCGAAGAACGAAAAAATAAAGACCGATAATAACCACAAAGCCCAACCAGTGTATGATTTTAGGGGTACCTCGATTTAAAGGTATAGAAGGTTTTGTACTCATTATGAGTCTTTTAGGGTGATTTGTGGGGTCGAACCACCAAAGCCTTCAGCGATACGCACCCAGAGCATCCAAAGTAAGAATATGACCAAGTAAAAAATCGTAGTGGTCGAGTAATCATGTGTGATGTCAAAAAACTGTGGAGCCCACTCTTGCATAAGCATCAGGGTAGCAATCCGAAGCACATTCACCAAGTAAATGATAACGATGCCGAGTATGGAAAAATATAAGCGAGATTGATTACGGCCTGGATAAGACCAAATAAATCCCAAAAATAACCCAATAGCGGAGATTCCTGTACATCCATCCACCATTTCGATACCATTATTACCGGATATGGTGACTACTCGGTCTTGTATCCATACTTCAAAGCCAAAAAGTTTGGTAACAAAAGCTGCTCCATCGATGACTCTGAGAGCCACCCAATAATCTAGACGCCCATC
>CAKZLH010000185.1:0-10000 GCA_937125285.1 uncultured Balneolaceae bacterium
TAGGAACCATAAAAAATAAATGCCCACCGAAAATGAACTATAAATCCCCAAACATCGTGAACATACCGCCATTTGAGCACCCATAAAATCAAAAGAGCGTGTGGGGTCTTGATGGCACAACCAAGAAAAAAACGAGTAATGCCAATGATAAGGAGCCAAAACATCCTCACTATACCAACCAGGCCCAAGTACACTAATGGCTAGTAGGCTACTCACAATCATCAGTCCCACATGCCATTTTCTATCTAAGCTACCTATTGAATTGTAAAATTCGGCCATATAACAGTGCGATTAGAATAGAATATAGATTTTAAACCGGTGTTTTCAGAGTTTACTATAGTTTACTACAGTTTAGTTCGATTTACTATAGTGCATCTAAGACGTATTGCGGAGCACGACAAGGTTTACGAGTAGCGCTGTTCATAAACACCAAACTAACTTCACCAAGCGCACAAACCACCCCTCTTTCTTCGGCAATTACTTCATAATAGGTGATTAGTTTCAGGGTAGGAACCGAGAATAAATGAACCTTAATAGAGATCAGTTCATCATAAAATATGGGCTGTTTATAATCTATTTCAGAATGAATAACAGGTAGCATGATACCCTCATCTTCCATCCGGCTATAAGATACTCCCATTGCTCGAATCATTTCCGTTCGCGCCTCTTCAAAGTACTCTAAATACCTACCATAATACACATATCCCATTTTGTCGGTTTCAGAATACCGGCTTCGTAAGCGATGTTGGTAACTATGTATAGGTGTTTCTGAAGGAAATTGAACCATATCAATAACTATTGATATTGTCCCATAGCCGCATATTTAGCTATGCGTTCATCAATTAAAGTATCTACAGGCTTTTTTGAAAGTGTTTTGAAGCTTTTTAATATTTGAAGCTTAACCGATTCTGCAGCAGCATCATAATCTCGATGCGCACCAGACAATGGTTCTGAAATAATTCCATCTATAATTTTAAGCTCCAAGAGATCCGTAGCGGTAAGTTTCAGAGCGGAAGCTGCTTGTTCTTTGTAATCCCAAGTTTTCCATAAGATTGAGGAGCATGATTCTGGGGAAATAACCGAGTACCAAGTATTCTCCATCATGTAGACTTCATTACCCATCCCAATGCCAATGGCTCCTCCACTTGCGCCCTCTCCAATAATGATGGTGATAATCGGAACTTTGAGCATCGCCATTAACTTTAAATTTCTAGCAATAGCTTCGGCCTGACCTCTCTCTTCTGCTTCTAGACCTGGAAAGGCGCCCGGAGTATCTACAAGAGTCACGACTGGAATGCCAAACTTCTCGGCCATCTGCATCAAACGATAGGCTTTTCGGTATCCCTCCGGATTGGCCATACCGAAATTTCGATAGGTTCTACTCGCGGTATCCCTTCCCTTTTGATGACCAATGATCATGAAGGTTGTTCCGTTGATCTGACCAAGCCCTCCTATGATGGCTTTATCATCGGCATGAAATCGATCTCCATGTAATTCTATAAAAGAATCACAAATTCGTTCAATATAATCTAGTGTATAGGGCCGTTCAGGATGACGGGCTAGTTGTACACGCTGCCATCTTGTTAGGTTCTCAAAAATATTCTTTTGAAGACTTTCAACCTTCTTTTTAAGACTATCAACCTCTTTACTCAACACTCCATCACTACTGGATGAAAGCTGTTCGAGTTCTTGGATTTTCTTTTCCAAATCAGCTATCGGTTGTTCAAATTCTAGATACTGCATTCAAAAACAATTTAATTTAGTTAAATATAGCAATTCCACACATGATAAAAGTAGAATCTCTAATGCTTAGTTTTTGCTTATCATCACTATCGGCAATAATCGCAATATGATTATAGTCGACCAAATAGACTTCTTAGTTTTAAGGCCCAAACCCTCCAAATTGCTTCACGCACAATGCCTTTCGACATTTTTGAAACGCCTTCCTCTCGTTCTCTGAATATAATGGATACCTCTTTTAACCGAAAACCAGCTTTCCATGCTCGGAAATGTAATTCAATCTGAAAAGCATAGCCATTTGAGCGTAAATGATCTAACGGAATAGCTTCAATCACTCGCCGATGGATACATTTGTAGCCAGCTGTAGTATCTTTAACAGGAAGCCCCGTAATGGTTCGGGCATAGATATTAGCTCCATATGAAAGTATTAGCCTACTCAAAGGCCAATTCACAATACTGATTCCGTTGGCATATCGAGACCCTATGGCAATATCTGCTTCATCGGATTGTACGGTTTCAATGAGCTTAGGAAGGTCCTCGGGAGGATGAGAAAAGTCGGCATCCATTTCACAAATACACTCATAATTATGTTCTAAAGCATATTCAAAACCACGCACATAGGCTGTTCCCAAACCAAGTTTAGACGCTCTTTCGATGAGATGAATACGATTGGGGTATTCCTTTTGAGCTTCCTTTATTCTATCAGCGGTACCATCGGGCGAACCATCATCCACAAACAAAATATCGACCTTTGTATCCAAAGACATGAGAGTGTGAATCATACGAACAGCGTTCGTCGCTTCATTATAGGTGGGTATGATTACAAGAGGATGTTTTGACATGATTTACTGACCTTTCGCTTTCACCATTGTAATTAAGGTATTGATGATAATCTTGACATCCATCCGTAGAGAAATATTCTCTACATAGTACAAGTCATATTTTGTTTTTTCTTTAACGTCATCCAAAGAACTATCGTATTTCCACTTAACCTGCGCCCACCCGGTTATACCAGGTCGAACTCTCAAGCGACGTGCATATAGTGGGATTTGACCTTTGAATTGTTCTACAAAATGGGGTCGTTCAGGCCGTGGGCCGACGAGACTCATTTGACCTCGTATGACGTTATACAATTGTGGGATTTCATCGATCCTTAGCTTTCGCAACCAGTATCCTAAAGGAGTAATTCGTGGGTCATCTTTTTGGGCCCACATAGGTCCTGTAGATTTCTCCGCATCTTGAATCATGGTTCGAAACTTATACATGGTAAAATGTTTACCATTTCTCCCTACTCTTTCTTGTCGGAAAATGATCGGCCCGGGAGAACTCATACGAATGAGTAGTGCCACCAATAATAGAAAAGGAAAACTTACAACTAGCACGATGACCGACAACCCTAGATCTACAATTCTCTTAACCGCCTTTTCCCATAAAGGCATCGGCTCTGGAGAAATTTCTATAATGGGCATTCCAAAAATCTGATTGGTTTTGGAAAGACCACTCACTATTTGATAAAAGTCGGGCAGTAATTTAATACGTACATCAGGATTGTCTAACTGAGAAATTATAGCTACCAGATCTTCTTGACCATCCGATTCAACCGCTACCAATACATCCTGAACGCGATACTGTCGAATGATATCATCGATGTCCTTTAATTTTCCAATAATATCTTCAGAGGTAATACCCGATTCTGGATGAGGCCCATTACCATTCACTTGAATATACCCTAGAACTTCCATCCCTAGAATTTTATTTCTAACCAAATCGTCATGTGCCATCTTTGCATTCAATCCCGTACCTACAATAAGTGTACGATGTAAGCCTCTACCTAACTGTGCAAAATACCGCTGTATAGACCGGATGATAAATCTGTTGGCAACGGTAGTCATAAATACTATTCCCCAGTATCCAAGCATCAACCGGTGATGGGTGGAAGTTTCGGCATAGAAAAAAATATCCCACAACAAATAGAGGACCAATCCTCCGAATAAAACCCCTTTGACCACTCTCAAAAATTCATCTAACCTGGATATCAAGTACAAGCTCTTGTACATCCCTGCCAATACAAATGCCACCAACCAGTAGACACTTACTAGCACACCTGCACCAAAGACGTTTAATTGATTTAAAGCTAGATAGGAGTCTATTTGATCCGAAAAACCAGCATGAAAAACCAACCAACTCGCAAGCAGAATCAGAAAATCTAGGGCGCTCGTAAATATGACTTCTCGATTTCTTTGCACGTGAAGCAAATAGATGGTTAGATTTGTAATTTCATACTTCGCAAAAGTACGGATTTTTAATCGGTATATATAACTGAAAACGACTTTCCATAAGCTATTTTGTTTCAATTACATAAAACTTGTACATCAACCAAAGCCCGCCTAGGTACATTAACCACCGATCATGGTGACATTCAGACCCCTATTTTCATGCCCGTAGGAACACTTGGAACGGTGAAAGGAGTGTCGCAAGACCGTCTCAAAAATCCCATACATGCACAAATTATCTTGGGTAATACCTACCACCTATATTTACGGCCTGGCACTTCAATTATTCAACATGCAGGTGGTTTACATGGGTTTATGAATTGGGATCGTCCCATTCTAACCGATTCCGGTGGGTATCAGATTTTCTCACTATCCGATATCCGTACTTTAGACGAAGAAGGAGCAAAATTCAAAAGTCACCTAGATGGTTCTTCTCATTTATTTACCCCCGAAAATGTAGTGGATATTCAACGTATTTTAGGCTCGGATATCATGATGTTACTCGATGAGTGTCCACCCTATCCCAGCAGTTACGACTATGCAAAAAACTCCATGGAACTCACGCATCGTTGGGCAAAAAGAGGGCGTAAACAATTCCTTGAAACCCAATCCTTATATGGTCACAAGCAGTTCCAATTTGGCATTGTACAAGGTGGTACCTACCCCGACTTACGAACAGCTTCCGCGGAATTTATGGCCGAACAAGATTTTGAAGGTATCGCTATTGGGGGCTTAAGTGTAGGTGAACCTATTCCCTTAATGTATGAGATGACCGATCTAAATACCGATGTACTCCCCTCCCATAAAGCCCGATATCTCATGGGGGTTGGAACCCCTGCAAATCTACTGGAATCGGTGGCCAGAGGAGTGGATATGTTCGATTGCGTAATGCCCACTAGAAATGCCCGGAATGGCACTATTTTCACCCGTCACGGGAAGGTTAATCTCAGAAATTCTAAATGGAAAGACCACCATGAACCTCTCGACAGAGACTTTCCTAGCGATTTGTGCCAGAAATACTCGATGGCATACATCCATCATCTTCTGAAAAGCAACGAGATCTTTGGATTAACTTTAGCCTCTGAACACAATCTTCAGTTTTATCTCTGGCTCATGAACGAGGTTCGAAATCACATTGCCAATGATACCTTTTCTAATTGGTATCCAGGTATGGTTAAAATCTTAGAATCTAAGATCTAGTTTTCGGTTTCTTTAGGTTGGAAAAATGATCTCAATAGAATATCCATGTCCATACCAATAGAGTAATTTTGCATGTAATACAGATGGTAGTGCTCTTCATCCTGTGCTTCCTGAAGTTTATCTCTATTCAACTGTACCAGTCCTGTTAAGCCAGCCTTCATCCCCTCGGGTTGAACCCGATCATCCGAAGTTTCCACCGGAAGTGGTTTCCCTACCCATGAGTAACGCCCACGCAGTACCCCACCTAAGAACAACATTCTATTCATCCATCGATATCTATTGTACGGAGTTATAAATGGACTGGATTGATTTCGACGAACATTAGCTACTAACCATAGTGGAAAGCCCAAAACAAACAGTGGTAGCGCCAAACTAAGATCAAACAGCCTTTTAATAAGTTGGTTAATGGGTTTTTGTAAGGCAATTTCAACTTCAACCAGTGGTATACTTTCCAAGTATTCTACCCGCGACTTTCCTAAGATGAAGTCCATACTATCCGGAATAAGTTTAAACTGAACTTGTAACTGTTGAAGTCGTGTAATTTGTCGCAACATATCCTTGTAGGATAGTTCACTCAGAGAAAAAAGAACTTGATCTATATGATATGCTTTAACTAAGTCCTCTAGCTGGCTCAAGCTACCTAGGCACGTAAACGGATCATTCCCTTCGTTAACTAATGACTCATCACTTGTAGCTTGAACCCACCCCAAAACCTCCACATTCCAATCGGGTCTAGCATGAATCTTGGGGATTAATTCACGAGCATCATAAGCCGTGCCCACCAACACTATTTTGGAGCTCTTGATTTGCCCTTTTACACCAATTGCATGTCTTCTCGAATTAATCTGAACCAGTTTGAGTCCTATCATCAAGACGATGGCTACCCCAAACCCAATAAGCAATGAGAGCCGTGAAAAGGCAAGATTTCTGGCAAAAAATGTTATAACTGCTACACCTGCGTAAGAAAAAAACAGAGCTTTAAGTGGGGTAGATATGGAATCCATTTTTTTCTGATACAACCCGAAGAGTCCACCTAAAATCACGTAAATAGCTGATGCTAGTAGATTTATCCATAAAAATTGAAACGACTGAAGATCACTAAAAATTTCGACACTAAACTGGAAGCGTAGCAGAAATCCGAGAATAATGGAAAGATTCAACAACAAAAGATCCGCTGCAATCCATGAAATAGCCTCAAGTCTACTCAAGACAAAAGAAAGTATGGTCTTCAGCCAAATCGCTGAAAAAATAACCCCCTTAAACAAGGCACTGTATTTAGAAGAATGATGCTTATCAAAGAACAGGTACATAGCTTCATTAAAAATTCGGATATACCTTAAGTCTCCTTTTTTAGTGCTTTCACCTTTATAGTGTATAATAGATGTATCCGGCATATAGTCGATATGATAATCGGTGGACTGCACGCGATAACACAAATCGATATCCTCGCCATACATAAAGAAACGTTCATCAAAACCTCCCAGAGACTGCAGAAGATGCGTTCTCCACAACATAAACGAACCCGATAGAACAGGCACTTGTGCGGTTTCATCCTCTTTCAACCAGCTCATATAATACTTGCCAAATAATTTGGACTTAGGAAATATCGCATGAAGACCCAGTAGTTTTGTCAATGCCGCCCAAATGGTCGGAACCGATCGCTTAGATTCGGGCGCATAGGTGCCATCTGGATTAAGGATTTTACATCCCACCGCGCCACATGTTGGCTCAGCTTCCAGATGGGCAATCAGCGTGCTAAATGTATCCTCACTCACCAAGGTATCAGGATTGATGATAAGGGTATACGTACCTCGAGCTTTTTGGATGGCCTGATTATTCGCCTTCCCAAAACCAACATTTTCATGATTTTGAATGTAGCTAACATCTGGATGACGATTTCTTAAATAATCAATGGAACCGTCTCCCGAATCATTGTCTACTACAAAAACCTGAATCGCTAAGTCGCCCTGTGCTTTTCGTATCGAACTCAGAAGGTTAGAGACATACTCCTTCACCTTATAATTCACGATAACAATTGTAAGATCTACCGACTTAGTCATTAGAGGCCTATTTTATTCAAAAGGTACTCCATTTTTCCTCTCCATCCCAAACCATAGCCAGTTTTTCGTGCCGTTCCTCTCCATAGATGATCAATAAAGCTATCCATAGGATACTCCATCAAGTGTAATCCATTTGCCCAAGATTGCCTGAAGTTAGCTAGCGTAGGTTGACCATGATGTATGAACGGTGGCAACCCTAGATAGTGCTGCCTATTGATGAGCATATACGGAGTCTGCAAAATTATTTCTGCTGCGGGATCTGTCGAACTAAATCCACGCCTATTCACTCTATTAAACATACCTATTCCATAGCAATTGGCATCTCGAGTAAAAATCTGTTGTATTTCTTCCAAAAATCCCCCCTCAAGGGTTTCGGTATCACTATCCAAGAAGAAAACATAGTCGGTCTGAACCTCATTTCTCGCCGCATAATCCATAGCTGGACCATGAAAACGGTTCTCCTTCAACCTAACCCACTTGGTCTCGGGTTCGGACAAAATCCAGTCTTCTATTTCTTTTATAACCTCTCGGTCCGAACCATTATCGATAACAACTAGCGGTACCTTTGGGTAATGGGCATTAAATGACTGGACCGATTTTTGCAATAATTCCGGTGTTTGAAAGTGAATGATGACGGTGGTGATTTGCTTGTGTAGCTCCATATCAACGAATAATGACTACTTTACCAACCCCACGCTCACCTGCTTCAACATCCCAAGCAACCGCAAAATAAACTCCACTTGCCAGTAATTCACCCTGAAACGAACGCCCATCCCACTCGGCTCTACCACCTTTCGCTTCCAATTCTTGTACCACTAAACCATCGGCACTTAAAATTCTTATTCGGGTTGAACCACTTAAGCCCTCTATAATTATACGCTCGTGCCGATCATAGACAAATGGATTAGGATAGATTTTTAAAGCACCCATATCTTCTTTCGGGCTCTGGGCCAAATCAATTAAGCTAATTAACCCTCGATCTGTTGCGATAAAAACTTCTCCAGATAATTCGTTAACGGTAATGGAAACGATGTTGTTCGAAAGTAAGGGGCTATTGTCTTGAGTAAAACGTTTAAGTATGGCTGAACCATCTTCATTCAATAGCCAAAGACCTTGGTTCACACTACCAATCCATTTTTGATTCGCACCATTTATAGCCATTGCACTTACATTCACATCTCTAAGTAAATATCTAGAAACAGCAGAGGTATCTTGATTTAACAGCCATTGTGCTTGCCGCTCCGATGCCGTTTTACTATCCACAATAAACTTAGGGAATAAAAACCGAGCAATACCTCTAGCGGTACCCACCCAAACCTCTCCACTTTTATCTTCTATAATGGCATTTACTTTATTATCTGGAAGATTTCCATTACTTACCGAGGTCGTTAGTTTTATACCTCGATTATCCTGAACATTCATGGGGTCCTCTGTGTCTAAAACCAAAAGCCCCGTTCCATCTGCGGTTGAACTTTGGAGACTAATCCATTTCAAATTGTTTGAATCAACGAATAATCCAACGTACTCATCCATTGTACTCACCGATCGATCTTTTTCATGGGCCACCCAAGTATCTTGATTGGAATCATACACATATAAAGGAGTATTCCCATATCTACTCACCAACCAAACTTGATCCCTGGTATCGGCGGCTAAACCTGAAACTACTACATAAGCTGGATTGTCTGCTTCCCATCCTCTTAAGGTACTGTTGGAAGCATTATACACCTGAATAGCATTGGTGATTTTATTATGCTTTACAACTCCACTTCCCCATGAACCAATGAAATAATCGTTATCCGTTTGTGTGGTGGTATATGCCTGTTTGAAGTTTTCTTGATTCAGCTGCTCGTTATTTTGAGCATTATAATTCATCCAAGAGTCGTTTTGATAAAAATAATATCCTTTGGAACGATCAATAATGCGATTACCGGCTACATTTTTCGATGAAGCTGCAAATAAACGATCCCCTCTCCAATCAAGTCCATCAAAAAAGTTTGTATAAGGACCTTCAGGAACAAATTGTTCCCATTCAGTGGGCGAGGAAAAATCTAAAAGACCTAAATCTGTAGTACCCATGAGTAATCGATCGTTTTGCAAATCTGCAACACGAACTCCACGCACATTTGGAACTTGATAAATTTTAGTACCTGCATAGCTGGATCTTCTCATGATTCGATTATTGAATATCAGAAGTAGATCATCTCCATTCGGTTGTTGTATGGGTATTAACGACTCCAAATAATTAATTCCTTCTTCTTGGACCCATTTTTCATTCTCCAATAAATACAAAGAGGATTCACTTAGAGCATATAAACTGCCTGAAAAATGAGCTACATCAGTAATAAGTTCAGAAGGTAAATTCTCACCAACCGAATAGACTACCCAGGAATCTTCGACGAAGAGATTATCACTGAGAGATGCAACGACAACTCCTTTAGAGGTAGCTGCCGCAATTTCATTTTCCTGAATACTAAGTGCATAAACAGGGGTGCCCCTAGCTAAGCTACCGAGTCCAACATAACTATTCTGAACATACAATTCGTTGATGTTATATTCGATGATGCCGAAATCCGTGGCCACATACAATAGTTCATCTTTTATAAGTAATTGATGAATAGTTTTAGAAGGAAATTGATCCACTCTCAACAAATCACGTAATGTTGTAATACGACCCGTTTCCAAATCAAGTACATCTATTACTCCATCCATATAGGCCAAAAATAA
>CAKZLH010000186.1 GCA_937125285.1 uncultured Balneolaceae bacterium
AATTCATCTTCTATCACCTCTAATAAATCATCTGCCTCTTCTTCATTTCTCTCTAGTGAGGCGTTTCTAGTGACCCTAAACAGATGGGCTGTGATGACCTCCATGCCCGGAAAAAAGACCTCCATTCTATTTTTTATAAGATCTTCAATAGGTACAAAAATCACCTTATTTGCACTTTTATGAACCTGTATAAACCTGGGGCGATTAGAGGGTATTTTTATTCTCGCAAAACTTCGTTCTTTGGTTTTCTTATTACGAAGCTCTATGGCAAATGATAGGCTCTGATTTGATATAAATGGAAAGGGATGTGATTCATCTACCGCCAGTGGGGTTATGATAGGATATAATTGACGATCAAAAAAAGCGACGGCTTTTTTTAGCTGCTCCTGATCTAGGTCATGCATCCCAACAATGCTAATCCCCTTTTTATGCAATTCGGGGACAAGGGTATTAAAAAAACAGCTCCTATAACGGTCAATCATCACCTTAACCCGATCTCGTATAGCCTTCAATTGTTCTTGTACAGATAAGCCATCTACCGATAGGGTGTGAACACCCGCATGTAGTTGGCGTTTTAATCCACCCACCCTTTTCTGATAGAACTCATCTAAGTTAGAGCAAACAATCCCTATAAATTTTACCCGCTCAAGTAATTTGTTCTGCTCGGATTCCGCCTCAGATAAAACACGACTGTTGAATTCGAGCCAGCTCAGCTCATAATTAAAAAAGTATTCGGGGCCGAAAATATCCAGCTTACTTGGCCGATTGTCTTTTGGCAAGCCTTTCTTTTTTAACAGTTTGTTTTTGGTTTTGTTGCTCATTTAAGGTCTTTCACTTCCAATTTTGAATACGAAACTCTCTTTTGTGTAATTTTGCCACTTTTATAGCAATGTTCTTTAAAGGCCTCAATTAACATACGCATTTCGCAATAAATCTAAGTATAATTCTATTAACTCGGCATTAAAAACGATACCTAGCTGTGCAAAATCCTTTATTAAACCCGGATCAAAAAGAAGATGCTTTTGAACAAAGTGTGCGTCCGGCAACATTAGACGAATTCATCGGTCAACAAAAAGCCATTGACAACCTCAAGGTTTTTATTCAAGCAGCTAAACAGCGGGGTGAGGCGCTTGATCACGTTATCCTATCGGGCCCTCCTGGCCTAGGAAAAACGACCCTCTCCTACATTATTGCTGAAGAGATGGGGGTTAATATTCGCCCAACTACCGGTCCAATTATCGATAAGCCTGGCGATTTAGCAGGCATGCTTACAAATTTGGAGGAGGGGGATGTATTGTTCATTGATGAGATTCATCGGCTCAACCCTGTTATTGAAGAATACCTATACAGCGCGATGGAAGACTTTACCTTGGACATCGTAATTGATTCGGGTCCAAATGCACGTAGCATTCAAATAGAACTCAACAAGTTTACTCTTATTGGTGCGACCACAAGAAAGGGTATGCTGACCGCGCCGCTTCGCGCTCGTTTTGGGATTGATATCCGCCTCGATTACTACGATATCGAGCTTCTTCAACGTATTGCACTTCGGTCTGCTCATATCATGAACTTTGGCATTAATGAAGCGGGGGCGCATGAAATTGCTAGTCGCAGCCGTGGAACGCCTCGAATTGTAAATAAATTATTGCGCCGTACCCGTGATTTTGCTCAAGTGGACCAGTTAGATAGCATTGATGAAAAAGTCGCAGATAAAGCCTTAAATGCCCTTGATGTAGATAAAAACGGACTGGATGAAATGGATATACGCATGTTGAGGGCCATCATCGAACACTACGGTGGTGGGCCTGTAGGCTTAAGCACCCTTGGTGTTGCGGTTGGAGAAGATAAAGGGACCATCGAGGAGGTTTATGAACCGTACCTCATTAAAGAAGGGTTTTTGCAAAGAACCCCCAAAGGCCGTGTCGCTACCGCCAAGGCATTTTCTTACTTAGGTTTCAAGAAGAGCCCTGATTCCAACTCTCTTTTTGATTGATATTCTTGTTATCTTTTCTGCATGAAAAAATTATTTACTTCCGAATCGGTCTCTGAGGGCCATCCAGATAAAGTAGCCGATCAAATTTCAGATGCGGTTTTAGATGAACTTTTAAAGCAAGACCCCCATTCTAGAGTTGCTGTTGAAACCATGGTTACAACAGGTTTGGCTGTAGTGGCGGGTGAGGTTACGACCAAGGCTTATGTAGATGTACAAGAAATTGTGCGAGAAGTCATCCAAGAAATTGGTTATACCAAAGCTTCTTACCGATTCGACTCCGATAG
>CAKZLH010000187.1 GCA_937125285.1 uncultured Balneolaceae bacterium
CCCAATCGCAGGGCCAGCATTTGCATAGAGGTAATATCGGTAAGCATATTCGCCAGCTTGGTTTGAATGAGCTGGTTGGCAGCTAATGGATGGCCAAATTGCTTGCGGTCGAGTACGTACTGTCGTGCGCGTTGATAACAAAACTCCGCCGCCCCAATGGTTCCCCATGCAATACCATATCGGGCCGAATTCAAACACATAAAAGGGCCTTTCAATCCCGTGATCTCAGGAAACATATTTTCGTCGGGCACAAACACATCATCAAAGACCAGCTCACCCGTTTCGCTGGCTCTCAAACTCATCTTGTATTTGGTATGAGGAGCGCTGTAGCCTTTCATTTCTTTTTCGAGGATGAAACCGCGGATAACTCCTGGATCATCCTTATGCTCTTTGGCTTTGGCCCAAACCACGGCAATGTCGGCAATAGGAGAGTTGGTAATCCACATCTTTGCCCCGTTAACGATCCAACCCCCATCGGTTTTTACTGCCGTAGTGACCATACCCCC
Source organism: uncultured Balneolaceae bacterium (assembly GCA_937125285.1). GTDB lineage: Bacteria > Bacteroidota > Rhodothermia > Balneolales > Balneolaceae > UBA1275. The sequence continues at coordinate 507 of CAKZLH010000187.1, forward strand.
TGGATCGGAACCGTGATCGGGTTCAGTGAGCCCAAAACACCCAATAATTTCTCCCGCTGCCAATCGAGGGATGTATTTTTGTTTTTGTTCTTCGGTCCCAAAGATCGAAATAGGATACATGACTAGGGAAGACTGCACACTCATAAACGACCGATAGCCCGAATCGACCCGTTCCACTTCGCGCGCCACCAAGCCGTAAGCCGTATAGGAAGCTCCTGCGCCCCCGTACTCCTCAGGGATATTGACGCCTAAGAGCCCCATTTCACCCATTTCTTGAGCGATGCTCTTATCAAAATACTCTTCGGTATTTCCTTTCAGGGCCCGGGGTTCTAGTGAACTTTGCGCGTAATCACGCGCGGTTTCCATGATCAAACGATCCTCTTCTCCAAGTTCGGATTCGAACAAAAAAGCGTCGTCGATATTGAATAAAGTCTTTGCCATTATGCTGGTTTTTTTCTTCTTCGGGTTGAAGATTACGCGGCCTTACCGCTAATGCAATGTAGGAGTTTTGCGGATTTTCTACCCAATAATTTCCTTGTCATTTCTGGAATTAAGTTGGGCTATAGAGAGGCGATAATATGGGTAATCATAAAACAATAATTAGTGTTTTCATTATTAAAATTTTTTTCTGATGTTTAAAGGATACAATTTCGGGTAAACAATAGCGTCCTGGGTTAGGACCAATTGCCCCATACACAATAGACATTAGATTAGGGAAACGTAAGACTAACGAGGTTACACATGAGAACGACGATAGATATATCGGACGAGCTAATGAAGAAGGCTAAGATACATGCCGTGAAAGAAGGGATTACTTTAAAAGAATTATTCACCAGACTTTTGGAAAAAGAGGTGGGAGATAGTTCCGAGAAAGCTCAAAAAGCGCGCAAAATCAAAGAAATGGCCGAGCAATTGCGCACTGGTGATAAAAAACTGGACGCCGAAATTGAAACTATGACTGAAAAAATGTGGAGACGCTTAGAGGGATAGTGGGTTGATCGGGTTAACAATACCCTCCCTTTAGGCTTCTACATTTTTTTTATGGTGTTCATGGGCAGAAACATCTTTTGGGTTCCATCCAGTGGTATGAATCCAAAGCTGCCATAAAATGAGCGAGCATAGTTATTGATGGGGTCTACGACCACAGCCATGGCACCCAACTCTTTTTGTGAGATTTTAAAAGACCGTAAAAGTGCATCGATAAGCAGTAGTTCACCTATGCCTTGACCTTTGTACATGATATCGCGTGCCAATCTGCCAAGTAATATTAAGGGCACATGATAATTGTTAGGGACTTTTTTTCTATGCTTTTCGGGGATAACCGATCTAGATAGGCTTTGTGCACTCAAGGTGTAATACCCCATGACCTGATCCATTGCATTTGTAGCCACGAAGCATAGGGCTAATTTTTTCCGAATATCTTGACTCGCCTGGGTCTTTAGATAGTGAGAAAGAGAGGCTTCTTCACACTCAAATTGATCTTTTTTATGAAAGCTCTGAAGTCTCGATATGTTCACTAGGTGTAACTATATTTTTATATCGTTTGGCAGCTTTTTTCAACTTCTCGTTTGGCTCGATATCACCAAAAACAGCATCAAAAAAAAGTTCTCGGTCTTTTTGGGTAAGTAGTATACTCTCTTTTTCAGCCACGATTTCTTGTGTTTTTTGTTTAATGATTCTCAACAAAAAGCTACTTAGAGAGGTATCGCCACTGATTTGTTGAGCTCTTTTAAAAAGTTCTTTATCAGTAGGAGTGATTCGGAGGTCAATCCTTTCAGATTTATTTGAAGATGTTTCCATGACGTATCGTTTTTTAAAATGTACGGAACTTTACCGTACAATTCAATGAGAAGCATCTCGAAGCAATGTGAAGGCGATAATTAGCCCGAAGCATCTCGAAGCAATGTGAATGTGACCTTAGCCCGAAGCTTACCCAAAATTCCAGTTCACCCCGCGACCAATCTCAGGGTCTGGAAAATTCCAATCCACCGCACCCTGATCGCAGGCGTACATGCAGGTTCCGCACTCAATGCAATCCTCCACCTGAAAATGCACCTTTTGATCCTCGTCCATTGTGTAGCAATTGGCCGGGCAGACCCAGGTAGTGCACTTATGAGGACAAGTGCTGTTGCAAATATCGGTGTCTACCACAATATGAGGTTTTATTTCGCTGCGGCTTTGGTTTCGGTAACCCACTAAGCCTAGTCGTTCGGCTAGTGATTTCATAACGACCTCCC
>CAKZLH010000188.1 GCA_937125285.1 uncultured Balneolaceae bacterium
TTTAGGTTGCGAAGTACGAGTCCGGTTTCGGTTTCGAATCGAGTTCCATACACCATGTAGTTTCCATCGGGGGAAAGTGTCGGGGTGAAGGCCGAGCCGTAGCGACTAAGCAGCGTAGTGTTTTCGCCAGTTTCCATGTTGTACATGCCAATGGAATACTGAGGAAACTGAGCATTGTAGTTCCAACCGCTGGTTCGGCGCGAGTAGTAAATTTTGCTTCCATCGGCACTAAATTCGGGATCGATAGCTTTCAAATTAGAGGGCTCGTCCACTACCGTGGTACCCTGACCACCGTCCTCATGCATTACTTGTAGCTTAAAATTACGACGCCCTTTGGCTACCACAAACAATTCACCGGCTGGCGACCAGTCGCCATTGACCATGCTCTCGGTGGATTCTTCGGTCATTTGGTTCACCTTCATGGTTTCCAAATCCAGTACAAAGGCATTGTCGGATCCGGTTCGATCCGAAATAAATAGAATTTTGCTGCCGTCGGGTGAATAGGTGGGGTGCACATCATAAGCCATTCCCTTGGTTAGTTGTTCGGCCTTACCACCTGTAAAGGGCATGCGGTAAATGTCTCCCATGAGATCGAACACAATATGCTGCCCGTCGGGGCTTACATCCACCGAAATCCATGTTCCCTCGGTCGTGGTAAACGAGAGCTGCCGAGCGGGATCCATGGGAAGGTCCTCGTTGTGTTTCGGAAGGTCGGTTTCCGTGGTATCAGCTGCGGATGCAGAAACGGATATGGATGCAGAAAAGGCAACGGTTTCCGAAGTTGAAGATGCAGAAAAGGCAACGGGTGCATTCAACCCGAAGGAAAAAAGAACCATGCCGAGCAAGGGGCGAAAAAACCGAGAAAAAGTCATGAGATTAGACGTTTAGTTACCATTGGATTCCGAAATAACAATAAAATTGGATGATGTGCAAAAACTATCCTATTCTATAGCATATTCGTAGTAAAAAAGTTGGGATGATATCGGTATGAAAATGGATCGTGAGCAATACGAGCAAGAGTTGTTTCGGCTTCAACAGGAGCTGGTGAAACTGCAATATTGGATTAAAGAACACGGGTTGAAGGTGGCCGTGATTTTCGAGGGTCGGGATGCGGCTGGAAAGGGTGGGGTGATCAAGCGAATAGTGGAGCCCTTGAGTCCTCGAGTGGTGCGGGTGGCGGCCTTACCCAAACCCACCGAGCGGGAGAAAACACAGTGGTATTTTCAGCGGTATGTAAAAGAGTTGCCAGCGGCGGGGGAGATGGTGCTTTTTGACCGAAGTTGGTACAACCGAGCAGGTGTTGAAAAGGTAATGGGTTTTTGCAGCGAGGAGGAGTATCAAGAATTCTTGCGCAGCGCTCCGCTGTTTGAGGAAATGCTACAGAATTCGGGGATTGTTTTGATCAAGTACTGGTTTTCGATCAGTGACAAGGAGCAAAAGCGACGGTTTATTGCTCGAAACGAGAATCCCATGAAGCGTTGGAAATTAAGCCCGATGGATATTGAGGCCCGAGTGCGATGGGTGGATTATTCTCGCGCAAAAGACCAAATGTTTGCGGCTACCGATACCGATGCTTCGCCTTGGTTTGTGGTGAATGCCGATATCAAACGTCACGCCCGGTTGAACTGCATCTCACATCTTTTGGATCAGATTCCGTACGAGGACCTAACCCCTGAACCCATTAGCTTCCCAAAGGTTAGCAAGCATCCCGAGTACACTCGGCCTCGTTTGGACTC
>CAKZLH010000189.1 GCA_937125285.1 uncultured Balneolaceae bacterium
TTCGACGATAAAAAAGGTGTTTTTAGCTTTACGGATGACGACCTAAGCAAGGTAATTTACCCAATGGCCGAAAGCGGTAAAGAGCCCATTGGATCTATGGGAGATACCGCGCGATTAGCCGTTTTATCTACAGAAGTACGATCATTCTTCGACTTCTTCTATCAACATTTTTCTCAGGTTACCAACCCACCTTTGGATTATATCCGAGAGCAAGTGGTAACAGATCTCAAGGTATATTTGGGTAAAAAACCCAACATATTCGAGCCAAAAGAACTCATCCCTCCTGCGCCCGCCTATGAATTAGATAGTCCATTTCTAAGTCTTGCGCAGATGGAGTTTATTTATTCCTGCATAGACAATGCCACCGAAATGGATCGGGTAATCCCTTACGTGATTGACACTACCTTCGATATAAACCATGGGACCGTTGGGTTTAAATCAAAATTAAATAAAATTGGGGAAGAAGCCGTCAAGGCTGTATTAAATAAGCATGCCATTTTAATCTTAAGCGATCGAAAGGCTTCAAAAGCTAGAGTTGCACTCCCTAGTTTACTTGCCTTACGTAGAGTTGTAAATGCACTCAATGACGAAGGGCTCAAATTAAATGCTGCTGTTGTGGTGGATACGGGAGAAGTAAAAAGTACCCATCAAGCCTCTTGCCTCATAGGCTTTGGCGCTCAAGCCGTATGTCCTTATGTTGCATTGGATGCGGTCCGCAATGATGAACATCGTTCTTTGAAAGGCTTAGATGCGGATGTAAAAGAAAAGAACTACCTGAAAGCACTGAACAACGGGTTGCTTAAAATTATGGCGAAATCTGGAATTTCAGTTGTAAGGTCGTATCAGAGCGCCAAACTCTACTCGGCATTAGGTCTAGGTAAAGGAGTTATTGAAGAGTATTTCCCAGGCATCCAAAGCCCTATAGGGGGTCTAGAAATTGACCAAATTGCAAACAAAATTCTGGAAACGGCTGAAGCCTTTGCCTCTGATGAAGAAAGTTACTCCCCCATTAAAAATTTCCAATACAAGGAACATGCCCGTGGCACGGTTGGAGAAAAGCACTCTATGACCAACACCCGGTCTAAAGTAATTCATGATTTGGTTCAAAATCATGACTTAGACTTAACCGATATGGCGCTCTGGGATGAGTATCTAAAGTTAGGCTTAGAAGATGAACCTGTGGCCATTCGCCATCTGTTCAACCCGAAAAAATCAGAGTCTCCAATCGAACTCAGTCAGGTTAAAGGGGTGGATCATATTTTGCCCACCTTTGGGTCTGGTGCGATGTCATTTGGGGCCATTAGCGCCGAATCTCAGCGAGATATTTTCTTAGCCATGAAGGAAATTGGAGGACGGTGTAACAGTGGTGAAGGCGGTGAAAATCCCTATTATTTTAAGGAGGGCATTGGAGCTACGATTAAGCAGATAGCTTCTGGGCGTTTTGGAGTGACCGCTGAGTACCTAGTATCCGGAGAAGAAATTCAAATTAAGGTATGCCAAGGAGCCAAGCCTGGTGAGGGCGGGCAGTTGATGGGCATTAAAGTGGATGCAGATATTGCCAAAGCACGCTATGCAAACCCTGGTTTTGATTTAATTTCCCCCCCACCGCTTCATGATATTTACAGCATTGAGGATTTAAAGCAGCTTATAAATGACCTTAAACAAGTGCATCCCAATGGTAAAGTAAGTGTAAAACTGGTTTCAGGAGTCAACATTGGTACGATTGCAGTAGGTGT
>CAKZLH010000190.1 GCA_937125285.1 uncultured Balneolaceae bacterium
GTTCCGGAAGAACTCACCATTGATACCTCACAATGGTCTTCAGGTGCGTATATTGCCTTGGTAAAAGCCACCGTAAATGGAAAAACAGCGAACAAACTTGTGAAAATTGCCATAACGAAATGATTCGATTTTCTGCACATATCGCTACTTGGTTGGTTGTTCTGCTCATCGGGCTTAGCAATTTGGGGCTTCAGGCACAAACCAACCCTATGTACTATGACTATTCGTACAATCATTTGGATTGGTATACCATAGAAAGCGAGCATTTTATGGTGCATTTTCAGGAAGGTAGTGATCGCAGTGCTCAGGTAGTTTCACGCATAGCCGAAGAGATTTACGGGCCCATCACCGAACTATACGACCATGAACCCGATGAAAAAGTGAATATTGTGCTTAAAGATCGGGAAGATTATTCCAACGGAGCCGCCTATTTCTTCGACAACAAAATCGATATCTGGGTGCCGGCCTTAGACGCCCCTCTGCGCGGAACCCACCGGTGGATGCGCAATGTAATCGCCCATGAATTTACTCATATCATTCAAATTCAAACCGGGCTCAAGCGTGAACGTCGTACTCCGGCAGTCTACCTACAATGGCTCTCTTATGAAAAGGTACGCCGGCCCGACGTTTTGTATGGATTTCCCAATGGAATTGCCTCCCTGCCCTTTGCTTCTCTCAATATTCCAGCGTGGTTGGCCGAAGGAACCGCCCAGTTTCAACGTGCCGATTTGGACTATGATCAGTGGGATGCGCATCGCGACATGGTTTTGAGAAACCGAGTACTCTCGGACACCTACTTTAGCCTTCCTGAAATGGGTACCTTTGCTTCCAAAACCAGTATCGAACGTGAAACCGTATACAATCAGGGTTTTGCCTTTACGCAGTATATGGCCGATCGATTTGGAGAAACCGTTTTACGTGACATCTCTCAGGCCTTGGGACAAGACAAGGTATTTGATGTGGCCGAGGCCATAGAAATAGCGACCGGAATCCCTGGAAATCAGGTATTTGACGAGTGGATTCAGCAGCTTCGCTCGCGTTATGAAAGCATTCAAGCATCGGTTGAAAACTCGGTTTGGGCGCAGGATACGGCCTCCGTCATTCGGGTTGAACCCAACGGCTTCTTCAACTTTTACCCCCGCATTCACGAGGCATCGGGCACCCTGGCGTATCTCTCGAATCGTGGTAGAGCTACTTCTTGGGTGTCTTTGTACACCACATCCATTGATTCAATACGTTCTGAAAACGGGGAATTAGCTGCGAATTACGAACCTCGCCTGCGAAGCTCATTGGGCGATCAGCCCTTGTACCGCCCTGCTGTCGCTGGACATTCGCATATGCACGAACAAGAACCTGCCATCAAATACATCAATACAGCCTTCGACTGGAGTCCAGATGGAACGTATTTGGTCTACGCGGTGAATAAGAGAAATCAATACGGAGAAGATTATCGCGACTTGTTCATCTACGATATGGAACATGACGAAGAGATTCGGTTAACCGAATCGGCCCGATTAGAGTCTCCGGCTTGGCATCCTGAAAATCGAGGCCTAGTGGCCATACAGCAGAGCAATGGAACCCAAAATTTGGTTTGGTCCCGTATGCCTGCAATGCAAGTACTTGAAAGCAGTGTGGGTGAGAAACATCGAAACTTGGATATGGATTCAAGTTGGACCCCTTTATCGGATTTTGAGAATGGCCAAACCATGTACTCTCCGATTTGGCATCCAAAAGAAAACGTTCTATATGGGGCATTCGCCGATGAACATGCCCGGCAACTATTTCGAGTCACTATGTCTTTCGACTCCGAAGGGCAGCTTGATCAGCATCGATTTGAGCCTTTAAGCAAGGCCGATTTTGATCTGAGGGATCCGGTTGTAAGTCCAGATGGAGAACATCTCTATTTCAGCGCCGACCCGGATGGTCGATTTAATATCTACCGCGTGGGTCTTAATAGCAGTGGCACGTTGGTACACGGCACGCTTGAGCAGATGACCAATGTGGTGGGAGGCGCCTTTATGCCAGCCGTGCATCAGGACCGCTTATACTACTCGGAGTATGTGGCTAATGCCTATGTGTTACAATCTGCCCCCCTACGAGCGGTGCCGGTTAAAGAAGAGGATCTAGGAGTGGAGTGGTACGATGCGCCGTCGAAGGTTGCAGGTGCGACATCGGTTGGCATTCCGAGGTCTATGCCACTACCTTCCATTGCTGCTTTAAATGAATTTGACGACAGCGATCTCAAGGGCTTTGGCGCAGAAGCATGGGCCTACGCCGACACGGGTTCTTACGCCTTTGAAATTCCCACACGCGCCGAGTCCAATCAAAGAAGTCTTCGCCGCTATGTAGACACCTACACCAAAACTTCCTTCTTCCCTCTGATTCGTTTCGATAATTACACCCAGCTAAACGGGCGAAATGGAGCCTTGATTAAGGCAGGCAATATGGGTGACTTAGGTCAAAACCTGTGGCGTGATGTGAAACCTGGGGTATATATGGCCTCACGAGACGTGATCGATCGGCTTAATATTTTTGGGGGCATCATGGTGGGTTTGGGGTCCAAAAGCGCCAGTACCATTGGTGAATTCTTTCAGCCCAGTCGAATTCTAGAGCTGGATCGAGACATCTTTTTTCAAGCCGAATACCGTGGTCTTCCCTTTATCGAACGAAGCTGGTCACCCACCGTAGCGGTTGAAATTTTCAACTTACATAGGAATGTGGCCGATGGACTATCCATTGAGGAATTCCCCTGTACTTCATGTATGCCCGATACCGCGCGGGTCGATATCGGCTATGAAATTTGGCAAGCCAACCTGTATTTCCGCTCCAAACTTTCGCGCTTCAGCCTACTGGAAATTGGGGTTGGTTATTCACCCTACCGGGTAAGCACCGACAATTTTTATTCACGTGAACTCAAAGCTTTTATCACAGGATCGTCCTCTGAATACTTCAAAGGAACCACCTTATCTGCGGCTTATACCTTTAATTATTACACCTACAGCACCGATTCGGATATTGCTCCTCTCGGGTTGAAAGGATACCTGCGATATCAATATCAACCCTCCAAATTACTTCAAGAATACGAAATTAAAGAAGGCTCACTAATCCCAATCTTTAAGGAATCCCAAAATCACTCCACCGAATTACATGTGCGGTACGGTTTCCGAACCTTCGGTCAGCAGGCCTTCCAGGCTAGGGTGCGAGCCTTCACTTATTTCAACAATCCAGACGACAACTTCTACACCGACTATGTGGGAGGCTTCTTAGGGCTGCGGAGTTACCCATTCTTTGCCATCGGTGGAACCACTTCGGCCATGACTTCTTTGAGTTGGTTCTTACCCATTATGAAACAAATGAATGGTCAAATCGGACCTTATACCCTCGATAAAATGTATGCTCGTTTCTTCTTCGAAACGGGGAATGGTTGGTACTTAGGAGATGCGGCCAATACCTCTGATATTATTGATAGTGGAGCCAACTTAAAAAGTGGAGTAGGTGCCGAGTTACGGATTGCCACCTCGGCCTATTACCTATTTCCTATTAAATTTTTCGTAAGCGCCGCCTACGGTTTCGACCGGTTCTCTATTCGATTGCCCGATGATTTTGTGACCCCTACTACTGGAAATACCGTGACTTATGGTCGTGAATTGTTGTTCCATTTTGGTCTAACCTTCGACTTCGAACTGCTATGATACGACTGGCTACTTTTTTAAGAACTTGCTGTCAGTTCAAATTGGCCCATTGGTTGAT
>CAKZLH010000191.1 GCA_937125285.1 uncultured Balneolaceae bacterium
TAAAACACCACAAATAAATAAAGAGGAAATTTCAGGTCAGGCAATTACTATAGCCCCTTTATCCTTTTCAATATACCATAGGAACTAGTCTGTAGAAACTGCTAACTTAGGTAGATGCGATTAGATACGAAATATTTTGTGCCCTTTGTAATAGGGATAGCTACGATAGGTATGCTGGCCATTGTATGGTCGTCCTTCAGGTTTAATTCAAAGCAACTTCAAACCTTTAATTCTGAACTCAGTACCCAATTTGAAGCTTATACCAATCAAGCCTTACCCGTGCTACAACAAGGAATTTGGGCTGAAGGCCGAGATAGCTTACGTTTCAGTGAGTTAGATACCGAAGCGTTAATGGTGCTATTTTCTGCCCGATGGTCTGAAAAATCAAGTGATCTACTAGCCGAATTGGAGTCTAAAACAATAGAATCTAAGCGTGTACCCATCATCATAGCCTTGGTTTTAGATACCAAAGAAGGACTTGATAGCGAATCAGCAACTGGTATGGGGTTTTCTGAAAACACTTATACCGAGGATATGACCTTTGCGTCCAAGTATACCATTGTTGATGGATCACAATTATACAATCGCTACCAAGTTCCAGGTATTCCTACCCTTGTATTTCAGGATTCACTTCAGATTTTATGGACGCATGTTGGCTTTCGAAGCGCTGATCAGTTATCGCCATTAGATGTTTTATTGGAGGAGTTCCGATAAGATGTCTTTTCAAAAAAGCCATTCGTGGGTCCACTTAGACGGTCGTTGGTTGCGAGAGCATGAGGCCATGATACCGGTAGAGAATAGGGGGCTGATGTATGGAGATGGACTTTTTGAAACCATACTTTGCAGCCAGGGTAGATTAATTCTAATTCAATCTCATCTGAAAAGGTTTTTTCGCGGGTTGAAACTATTAAAGCTGAACCTTTCGCTATCTTCCGAACACCTCATTGACCTTTTAAACGAAGGAATAGAAAAAAATGACTTATCTAAAGCTGAGGTGGTAATTCGTATGCAGTGTTGGAGAGAAGGAGGAAGAGGGTATGCCGCTACAACTTCAAAGGTACATTATTATATTTCCTTTACGCCTTTAAAACAGCATTCAAAGTCCATAAAAGAAGGAATAGCATTATATCAAAGTAGCTATACCACCATGCCTAAGCGAGCGGGTGAGCATTCTCTCAAATCCTCAAATGCTCTGAGTTATGTTTTAGCGGCTAGCGAGGCGGTAGACCAAGGCTACGATGATGCCTTACTTCTTAGTCCAGATGGGTACATTGCAGAAAGCAGTAATGCGAATATTTTCTGGATTCGTTCGAATCAATTGTTTACACCCTCGCGTGCATGTCATATATTAGAAGGTACCCGAAGATCGGCCCTTATTGAAAAAATTCGATTATCAGGTTACCAGCTGTTTGAGGGTGAATATACCACAGCAGAACTCTACAGTTCTGATTTGGTGTTTCTAGTAAATAGTATTCAGGGGTTGCGCCCAGTGAGCACCCTAAATGAAACAGAACTTTCCATCTCAGATGATCAGTTAGTCAGGCTAAGTAATATTTATCAAGAGGCTATACGCAATTAAAGCATGAAAAAACGCTTTGCAAATATTGAAGACGTTAACAGATATCTTTCTCGTCTGCCTAAGTTTAGCGAAG
>CAKZLH010000192.1 GCA_937125285.1 uncultured Balneolaceae bacterium
GATAGAATTATGGTACTGAATGAAGGTTTTATTACTGAATCGGGTACCCATCAAGAGCTCATTGAGTATAACGGACTGTATGCTTCATTATATCAAACTCAGTTTTTAGAAGAAGAAAAAGAAGTTTAGATAATAGGATCTTTCATGTATTACAGTGAAGTCTTAGTAATCTGTGCAAATTTTGCAAAAAAAGTGTAAAAATTTTCACAAATAATGCAAAATTCATCTATATTTGAGTGCAAAAAGTTCTAACTCAAATATATTTTTCATGTTAAAAAAGCGCTTTTACTTAACTATATGTTTTCTTCTGGTAATTAGTGGGTATGTTACTACATCTAATTCCATTTTTGCACAAGTTCAGTTAATAGATTCTGCTATCGAGCAGCGCGTTAATGAACTTATGAGCCAAATGACCTTAGAAGAAAAAATTGGTCAATTAAATCTACATAACGGGAGTTGGGATGTTACCGGACCAGTACCTGAGGGTGAATATCAACAGGCTAGGTATCAGTTACTTAAAAGTGGCGGTGTTGGAGCAATGCTTAACGTCATTGGTGTAGAGGCAACAAGAGCCGCACAAAAAATAGCCGTTGACAGTAGTCGATTAGGAATTCCTTTAATGTTTGGATATGATGTTGTCCACGGATACCAAACCATGTTTCCAGTGCCAATTGCTGAGTTGGCAAGTTGGGATCGAGAAATAATGAAACAGAGTGCTCATATTCAGGCTGTGGAAGCAGCCGCAGGTGGTATAAACTGGACCTTTGCTCCGATGATTGATGTGAGTCGAGAACCTAGGTGGGGTCGTGTTATGGAAGGCTCTAGTGAAGATCCCTATTTATTATCCGAATTTTCACGAGCTAAAATACAAGGTCTGCAAGGAACAGACTTATCTGAAACATCTACCATCGCTGCAACAGTAAAACATTTTGCTGCTTATGGCTTTGCAGAGTCTGGTAAAGATTATAATACGGCAGAATTATCTAGAAATACGCTGTTGAATATTGTTTTACCACCATTTAAGGCGGCTGTAGAAGAGGGGGCTGCTTCAGTGATGAATTCGTTCAATGATGTGAATGGTATACCTGCTACTGGTGATGAGTATTTACAGCGAACTCAGCTTAAAGAAAATTGGGAATTTGATGGATTTGTAGTATCCGATTGGGGGTCTATTCGAGAAATGATACCTCATGGATATGCACCAGACCTAAAGACGGCTACAAAAATGGCTATTCAAGCGGGTAGTGATATGGATATGGAGTCAGAAGGTTATCAAAACTACCTTCTAGATTTGGTTCAATCCGGAGAAGTAGATCAGGCACTTGTAGACGATGCTGTACGTAGAGTACTCAGAGTTAAGTTTCATTTAGGCTTATTTGAAGACCCTTACAGATACAATGATGATCAAAGGGAAAAAGACCTTGTATATGCCGATGAGCATAGAGAATGGGCTTATAAAGCGGCGCAGGGTTCTATAGTATTATTGGAAAACGATGAAGCTGTACTACCTTTAAGTAAAGAAAGAGAATCCATTGCGGTTATTGGATATTTGGCAGAAGATAAAGATTCACCACTTGGTAACTGGAGAGCGCAAGCTATTTCGAATTCAGCCGTATCACTACTAGAGGGATTGGAATCAGCACTAGATGAATCCGTGGAAATACAATACGAAGCAGGTTACAAACTGACCACGGGAGATCGTTCATTTCCAAAAGAACTCACCTTCGAAGTAGAAGATCGTTCAGGATTCCCACAGGCTCTCGAGTTAGCCAAAACAAATGATCAGGTAATTGTAGTAGTGGGCGAAGATGCCTATCAAACGGGAGAAGGCAGAAGCCAAATGGATATCGGAATAGCGGAAAATCAAAAAGAGCTTTTAGAGCAGATTTTTGATGTTAATGATAATGTTGTGGTTGTGATTATGTCGGGCAGACCTATTATTGCTCCTTGGCTCTATGAAAGAAGTAAAGCGGTACTTTATGCTTGGCACCTTGGTACTGAGGCTGGCCACGCAATCGCGGATGTACTTTTTGGCGATTACAACCCATCTGGCAAATTACCTATGTCGGTTCCCATTCACCACGGTCAAATTCCTGTATACTATAATCATAAGAGTACAGGCCGACCGGTAACAGGTATAGGAGATGATGCTACGGTTTTCTGGAGTCACTACACAGATGGACCTAATGCCCCACAATACCCCTTTGGCTATGGTCTAAGCTATAGTAATTTTGAATATGGCCCTATAATGCTTTCCGACACGCTCATGACAAACGATAGTGTGATTGAGGTATCGGTTGAAGTAACAAACACCAGCAATCGTGATGGAACAGAGGTTATTCAGTGGTACATACACGATCATTTTGCCATGGCTGCTCGCCCAATCAAAGAGTTAAAATATTTTGAGAAAGCGATGATCAAGGCTGGAGAGACCCAAACTTTCCGTTTCCAAATTTCCCCGAAAACACTAAAGTATTATGATCATTTAGAAAATTTTGTAGTAGAAGCTGGAAGCTTCTCTGTGATGGTAGGTCCTAATTCGGTAGACCTTCAGTCTTCAAACTTCCATTTTGTAGAAGAATGATGATTTAATGCCTGTTCCAAGGCAACGCATCTAAATCTACATTACCACCGGTAATAATAACCCCTATGTTGGCATACTTAGGGGTTATTTTTTTTTCGAGTAATGCGGCTATTGGTACAGCGCATGAGGCTTCAATGATAATATTAAAGCGCTCCCATATATATCTCATGGCGTGGATAATTGATTCTTCACTAACGCACACAATATCCGTTTTAAAAGCCTTTATTATACTAAAAGGAAGTTCTCCTAGGTTGGTTCGTAAGCCATCGGCAATCGTGGGGTTGTTGATTTGTTCTGGGCTTAACGATTGAAGGATTCCAGTTTGAACAGACCTATAAGCATCGTTGGCCTGTTCAGGTTCGGTACCCATAACATGGCAATTGGTATTTTTTCGGTTCGATTTAAATGCGTCTATAGCTAAAATGGAACCGCTTAAGAGGCCACCACCACCTACGGGAGTTAAGATAAGGTCTAGATGAGGGTGTTCATGAAGAAGTTCCCATGCAGCCGTTGCTTGCCCCAAAATAACCTCCTTGTTGTCGTAGGGATGAATAAAATAGGCTCCCGTTTCATCAACCACACGGGCCAAGGTATCCTCTCTTGCTTTCTGATTCGAATCACAAAATATGATATTTGCCCCATAGCCTTTAACAGCCTCAATTTTTACTTTTGGGGCATTTTTTGGCATGACGATATAAGCAGGAATCCCCTTAATATTAGCCGCCTTTGCTATCGCCTGCCCATGATTGCCAGAAGAATGAGTAGCCACACCTTTAGCGGCTTTAGATTCAGTCAGAGAAAAAACAGCATTACAAGCCCCTCGAAATTTGAATGCACCTACTTTTTGAAAGTTTTCACACTTTAGCCAAACGTTTGAGCCTGTTGCAAGATTAAATTCAGTAGAGCTAAGTACAGGTGTATGATGGACGATATTAGATATTTTTTCGTATGTCGTGATTACTTGTTCAGACAGATGAGAAATCATTTGAATAGGGGATTGTAGGGTTTGAACAGTCTTACACATACATAACGTGTACGCATAATAGATATACAAATATTAACGACACTAGAGCAAATAAAACAGTATTTTTGATGCTGTTTTAAAAACTACTAAAAACCAACTACTGGATTATTGGCTATATATTTAGGTTTATTATCCCCAGAAGCTACAAAAGTGTATTATTCAACTAAGTTCTACTTAGCCTTAGTGTGTGTGTTTACACTAACAGTCAGTCATATCTATTCTCAAGACCTAGTCAATAATCGAACCGAGTCAATAGTTACCATAACCCCATTATCTGGCGAAATTGTTTTAGACGGTCGTTTGAGTGAATCAATGTGGAAAGAGCTTTCACCATTCCCCATGACTCAGCTAGTGCCTATTCATAGGGGTGATATGTCTGAGCAGACACGTATTTACATGACATACGATGCTAATAATGTATATATAGCTGCTGAAAATCTAACTCGGGACGCCTCTAGTATAATTTCTAATACGCTGAGAAGAGACGACTACGAGGCCAATGATGATATAATAGGTGTGGTATTTGATTCATTTAATGATAATGAAAATGGATTGACCTTCTTTACTAATCCAGAGGGGGTACGGGTTGATTTTGCCATCAGTAATGACGGAAACTTCGGAGCAGGAGTTGATGCATTTAATGGTAGTTGGAATACCTATTGGGATGTAGAAACTACCCGAGATGTCAATGGTTGGTATGCAGAGATGAGAATTCCTTTTTCTTCTTTAGGCTTTCAGGTGAACGATGGTGTAACACAGATGGGTGTTATCGTATACCGGTGGATTGCATCTCTTAACGAACGCCACGTATTTCCTGACATTCCTCCAAATTGGAGCATGTCTCATCTAAAGCCGTCCCAATCACAGACTATAGAATTTAGAGCACTTGAGCAATCTAAGCCTCTATACATAACACCTTATTCACTAAGTGGTTTTCAAGATGTATTCGAACTCAATGAAAATGAGGATGCCTATGTGTCAAATGCTGAATGGAAACAGGATTTTGGTTTGGATTTGAAATACAATCTAAGTTCAGACTTGACCTTAGATGTAACCGCGAATACCGATTTCGCACAAGTGGAGGCCGATGAACAGCAACTAAATTTAACTCGCTTTTCAATTGATTTTCCTGAAAAAAGACAGTTTTTCCAACAACGATCAGGCCTATTTGATTTTTCATTTGGACGAACTAAGCTTTTTTACAGCCGCAGAATAGGTCTATCGGAGGGTAATCCTATCCCTATCATAGGAGGTGCTCGACTCACGGGAAGAATAGGCGCCTTGGATGTGGGGGTTCTTAATATACAAACTCAGTCTTTTGAGGGAGTCGAAGCTGAAAATTTTGGTGTCATTCGCCTTAAAAAACAGATTTTAAACCCTCAAAGTTACATAGGAAGTATTTATACCCATCGTTTTGGATTTGATGGGGCTCAAAATGTAGTCATGGGATTCGACGTAGATTACAACATAAAAGATGAAAACTTTATTCAGTTTAAACTAGCTCAAACTATTGATAACACCGAAGACTATAATCAAGATTTTTTGAGTGGCACAGGAGTTATTAGTCGACTTACAATCGATAGACGAGCAAACCTAGGGTGGTTTTATCGTTTCATGGTTAATTATACCGGTGAGGGATTTAATCCCGGTATTGGATTTGTACGAACAACCAATACGGCGGATTATTATGGAAGTTTTGGATATGGATGGTTGGCCCCTGAAGCTAGTGCGACTAAACAGCATCAAATACAACTACGTAACTATTCAATTCAAAGCTATGATGGATTTGATTTGAGATCTAGATTTATAAATTTGGAATGGAGTACTCAATTCAAATTAGCAGGAAATATTAGTTCAGAGTTTGTGTATCGACAAGAGCACTTGCTGGAAGATGAGGATTTCGATTTACTTTCTAGAATTTATATACCCGTCCAAGACTATGGATTCTTTGAATGGGGGCTTAGTTACCGTAGTCCTGAACAATATATGTTTAGGGGGAATATTTCATCAACAGTAGCCCAAATTTATGATGGAACTATTCGTGAACTTTCTATAGAACCTCAATTACGTGTGAATGTACACTTAGATTTTTCTTTGAATTATCGCGTTAGTCATCTCGAATTCCCTCAGATTGAAGGGAGAGAACTAACCTCTTTTACCGTTCATCAAAGCTCCTTCAAGGCTGCCTATGCAATGAATCGAAAATTTTCAGCAAATGCCTTTATTCAAACCAGTAACGTTTCCGAAAAACTTGGAGCCAATATTCGTCTGCGATATAACTTTAGAGAAGGGCAAGATTTTTGGTTAGTTGTTAATCAAAATGGGATACGCCCATGGGATGAAAGGACTCTGGATAATTTACGGTTGCCTTCCTATGATCAGCGCTCTATTTTAATAAAGTATACCCATACTTTTCTATTCGATTAGTACGCCTTAGATCTTATAGCATGTTTTTGGCGTCAAGATCTTAATATAGTTTAAAAACCAACGTATCAATACCACCACTATGATGATTTCAAAAGCATTACAAGCGTTCAGATTACCTTCAATATTCTTGAGCCTTTTGGTAGTAATGGCCGCTCCCACCTTCGCGCAACTTAGCGCTGCTGATCCTGATCCATTTGAGCGTTTTACATTCGATACGGATTTAGATTATGATGCATCCATACCCAGCCCTTCCGATTTTTTAGGGTATGAATTGGGCCAAGAATATACTCATCACTACCAAGTGATGGCTTATTTTGAGCTACTTGATTCGTTATCCGATCGCATTTCTGTAAATGAATATGCGAAATCCTATGAAGGTAGAGAGTTAATCTATGCCACCATTAGTTCTGAATCTAATATGTCTAGGATTAATGAGATACAAAAAGCTAATAAAGAAGTAGCTTCGGCATTAACTCAACCGCAAGATGATATGCCTGTAGTGGTTTGGTTAAGTTATAATGTGCATGGCAATGAACCTTCTAGTAGTGAATCTGCTATGCAAGCAGCCTATAGATTGGTGGCGGCTAACGATTCGGAAACTAGAAGTTGGAGAGAGGAGTCCGTAATCATTGTGGATCCAATGATTAACCCAGATGGGCGGGACCGATACATCACTTGGTATAAGTCTTCACAAGCTCATGTATTAAATACCGACATCAACGACTTAGAACATGATGAAATTTGGCCTGGAGGGCGAACGAACCATTATTGGTTTGATTTGAATAGAGATTGGGTATGGTTAGTTCATCCCGAATCACAGGGTAGAATTGCGCTTTATCAACAATGGATGCCACAGGTTCACATGGATTTTCATGAACAAGGAGCCAATAACAATTATTTCCTCATGCCAGGTACTACCCCAAGAAATTACGAGCTCCCTAGCTCCTATGAGGATTATGCTGATGTGTTTGGTAGGGGAGCGGTGAAACGTTTCGATGAAGCACAAGTAAACTATTTTACCCGTGAGGCCTTTGATTTCTTTTATCCTGGATATGGGTCTTCCTATCCTAGTGTTATGGGAGGTATCGGGATGTTAGCTGAACAAGGAGGGCATAGCCGGGGAGGAAGGGCTGTTGATACAGATGATGGTTATGTGCTTACCTTAAGGCAAAGAATATTTGATCACTATATTAATGCCCTTTCAGTGGTAGAAACGGCTGTGGCCAATCGCCAGGGCCTTTTAGAGTACTTCTCAGAGGCTCGTAATCCTAGTAATCAAAAAGGTTCCACTCAAGCGTACCTCATAGCAAATAATGATAAAGATTATACCTATGATGTAATTGATTTATTGCTTAACCATGGGGTTGAAGTCTACCAGACGAATCAAGATCAGCGTATTTCCGGAGTATATGATTATTGGGATGCGAATGAATCCGTTAAAAACGTTTCGGCAGGTACTTTCGTAATTCCGACCGAGCAACCAGCTCATATCTTTATACATACCTTATTCAGGAGACAATTGGAAATTAGAGATTCGGTTATGTACGATATGTCAACTTGGAATGTGCCTATGGCCTATAACTTAGAAGCCTATTGGACCACCAAAAAACTGAGTGGACTTGAAAAGGTAGATCAAACACCAACCCCAATGATTTCCTCTTTTCAAAAGGCGAGTTATGCGTATGTAATGGACTGGAATCAGCGCTATGCGCCCAATGCTTTGTCCAAGATGTTAGCAGCCGGTTTTAGAGTCAGAAGCGCTGCTGAAACCTTTGAATTTAATGGGAAAACCTATAGTCGAGGCTCGATCATAGTACTGGTTGGCCGCAATTTGGGATTTGGTGATGATTTGCATGAACACATGGAACAAATTATGAGTGAGCACCATGTTCAAATTGATGCTTTTCAAACGGGTAGGATGGACAGTGGTATAGATTTGGCTTCATCCGATGCGAACCCAATGAAAGCACCAAAGGTAGCATTAATTGTAGATCAACCCTTTAATTCGTACACGGCAGGCCAGTTGTGGTTCTTATTCGACCGTTGGACCGAATATGGGATTAGTCGAATACGCGCTAATCGACTGTCCAGTATTGATATGTCGGAATACGACGTGATGATTTTCCCTGGAGCATGGGGTGGTTTAGATGCGGCATTAAGTGAAGCTGATCAGGAACGACTAAAAAGTTGGGTTCGTAGTGGAGGAGTATTGGTTGCTACAGAGGGAACGGCTGCTTGGTTAAGTTCAACAAGGAGCGGATTTACAAGTGTTGAATTATACAAAAATGAAGCTGAAGATGAGGCAACATCCAATAGTGACTATGTGCCTTACTCAGAACGTTCCGAACGAGCCGGTTTGCAGCGTATACCAGGAGCGGCTTTCAAATCGTATATTGATACTTCTCATCCTTTAGGGTTCGGTATGAAAGAAGAGCTTTATACGCTAAAGTTTTCCACCGATTCCTTCGAGTTTACCGACGAATTACTTGCTATAGGACGATATCATGAGAGCGCATCCGATATCTTGGCCTCAGGATATTCATCTGAGGAAAATAAAAAGTTTGCTGCAGGTCAATCTTTTGCAGCAGTGCAAAATATGGGGAGAGGTAAAGTGGTTATGTTGCTAGAGAATACTCAGTATCGAATGTTTTGGATTGGGCCAGCAAGAATGGTTCAGAATGCTGTTTTTCAGGTGCCTACACACTAATTACTTTAGAGACTCTAAAGGCTCGAGCTTTATTTAGCTCGAGCTCTTTTAGCAAATACAGGGACAAAAAATAAATAAATTCCTGTTACCCACAGAATCAGCACAATGATACCAGCAGGTAAAAATATCCATAGCTTGGCTGAATCATGAAACCAAGACCCATCGTGAAGTTGCTCGATAATATCGGATCTTCTTAGGGCAGAATGCACAATTTCACCTGTTTGTAGGTTGATCTGTAGTTCCCAATGATTTTCGGATCGAACTTTCACAATGCCTTTATCTGGGCGAACATCCAATCGATTAATACCTTCCCAGTTTTTAATTTCAGCTTCTGGTACTGTGCTACTAATGCGTAGTATATCTTCAAAACTGAGTGAAAGTGTGTCAATTTCCACTTCCATGGTGGGAGGTTGGACCCATTCCACTTCTTTTTTGACCTGCAGTAGTAATCCAGTGATAATGACAATAAGAAATGGTAGAGCAACAATAATTGCGCCCCAACGATGTATTTTTCGATTATCTCTTCTAGAGTGCCATTTCCTCATCTTAGTTATCACTCAGATATGTTTACCAATTATTTGGATTGAATAATTATGGTCAAAATATACCATAGAATAGCCTATGAAAAGGGTAAAAAATCGTTACAATAAAAGAGCTTTTTCATGTTTAAGAAGCCACTCTTTACGTTCGATACCCCCCGCATAACCACTTAAATTACCATCTTTTGCAATAACTCTATGACACGGAATAATAATTGCTATCGGATTTTTAGCATTTGCGTTACCTATGGCCTGCATGGATTGATTTGCATCAATTTGGTGAGCAACATCCGAATAAGAACATGTTGTACCGTAAGAGATATTTTGTAAGGCTTTCCAAACTTTTTGCTCAAACAAAGTACCTACTGGTTGTATTGGGAGGTTAAAATGATGACGATTTCCATCAAAGTATTCACTTAGCTGCGTACGGGTCCACTCTGTAATTGGATCAGGATCTTCAGGTCCATCGGTTTCTTGAAATTGTACTTGATATAGAAATTTACCATTCGATAAAATCCTCAAAAATCCTATTGGAGTTGATAAATATGACTGATAAATCATTTTTTAAAATATTTTGTAACAAATTAGCAATAAGTTCATCCTTAATAATACGTTAATCATAAATCATTGATAATTTTGTTTTACTAGTCAGGGGCTGAAAATCCTGGCTTTTCTTTTTCACTTTTAAAAATAGTACCTATACATAACATAAAAGCCTCTTCCCAATTCAGGGCTAAGGTATTTTATTCTCGAGAGATGATTGTAATAAACCGAATCTAATAGGTTTTCTGCACGCAAATGTAGAGAATGTAAGCCATTAAATGATTTCATTGAGCTTCGCATCCATTCATGTTGTAGGAACAAATCAATTTTTGTGTACTCTTCAGTCGTCGTTTCAAATTCCCCTATACGATTTTGTTTTGCAGCATAAGTAAACCCTAAACCCGCTGAGCTCAATTTATGGGTATACTTGATATTACTACGAATCTGCATCGGAGGAGAATAGGGCATTGCCGTCCAAGTATTTTCATTGTTATTTTTAATATCGGCAAGGAGGTAATGTGAATTGAGACCAATTGAGAATTGTGTTAGGAGTTTTAGATTAAACTCTGCTTCTAAACCTCTCATTTTTGCTTGAACACCTTCGAACTGATAGTTGAGTAAACTAGGAAAACGATTATTTCGTACACCTGTATTGACTGCAAAGTTATAGTTGGTGAAATAATTGTGATATGCACTCAAAGTAACCTCAAACCGTGAAGTATTCATAGAATAACTGAGTTCTTTTGCAAAAGCACGTTCAGGACTCAAGTCTGGATTACCAATTTCAAATGAATAAGAGGCGAGATGTGGTCCTTCAGAATATAATTCCTCAAGGGAAGGGGCTCGAAATGAATGTAGAAAAACGGCTTGTAGGGTATGGTCTTTATTGAAGTTCCAACTAGCACTTATGGCACTCGATAAGGAAATAAAGTTCCTAGTCCTAATATGACCGATGTCTGAATTTGGATTTGAGACTTCAGGCTTACGATTGGCATAATCGATTCGAAAACCCCATTCGGTATGAATATCGGATAGATCAGTGGTCTGGGTAAAGAAGAAACCAAAGTCCATAGATTTTGAGTCGGGTGTATTGGCCCCATTTACTGCATAATCCTGATGCTGAGCTTCAATACCAAAAGATCCTTTCTGAAGCCAAGCTAGCTGATCATGATGGGCTTGTACCTTTAATGATTGAGTGAGAAGACCAAATTCAGAGCCAATGATATCCGCTGATTCAAACTCCTGGTGAGCATACTGATTCAAGGATACATTTATACTTATTGAAGTTATATCCGAGTTATTCAGTAATATTTCAGATTTGCCATTGAATTGATATTTAGTCATTTCAATATCGACACCCTCTACATGTCCATCTGGATTTGGTGGAATACCATAGTTACTATTGTATAAAGCAAAAGAAGCTCCTAAATAACCCCAGTTGGTAAAGTGACTCATTCCCAGTGTAGATTGATAGCTTTGGTTGAAACTATTTTCAATAGACCCTAGAGGAGTTTTTGAATCTCCATACGACTGCCCCTGTGAATTCAAGGTTATAGCCATTGAGCGTGAAGGTATAGGTATCTGTACATCGAATGCGGTACTTAATCCTGGAACGGATGTCGAAAATCTAGTCGTAAAAGATCCATTCAAATTTCTAGCGAGTGTTGTTGGAATAGTATTTTTTACCACATTAACGATACCACCAACTGCATTTGATCCATATTGCAGTGCTGCAGGACCTCGAGCAATTTGTACCTCTTGAGCTGAGCTAGCATCTATGGTAACGGAATGATCGGATGACTGAGATGATATATCACCAGATAATACTCCATCTTGGCGAATTTGAACTCGTTCCTCACCGAGGCCTCGGATGACTGGTCTGGCCGTTGAGACTCCATTGGTCGCCTGATCGATTCCAGGTAGGGTTGCAATCGTTTGGGCAAGGGTCATATTTAGGTTCGCTCGTAGCTCAGAACCTTGTATTTTTTCAGATACATGTTCGATTTCTGAACCTTGATAACTTAGTTGGTTAGCTTCAACGAGAACGGATTCACCCGAAAAAAGAATAGGTTCTAAGTATATGATAATGGGTTGTTCACTATGCTGTAATACTTGTTCAGATGGATCTATAACAATTGAAAGCGTTCGTGTTTTATAGCCAAGTCTATGAACAGTTAAATGAAATTCACCTCTAGGAATGTTGTTGAGCTCGAAAAAGCCATCAATATCCGAGGTGGTCGTTCTGTTCACCTCCTCTAAGTGTACATAGGCGAAAGGAATTACTTCATTGCTTTCAAGATCTCTAATGATGCCAGAAATCCGATTTGTGGATTCATCGGCATAATCTGCCAATCTACTCGCATAGGAGTATGGACTTGCTATAATAGACCAAAGAATCACCATCCCTACATGCAATACTCGTATCGAATGAGTAACAAAAAACCATCCAAAGCCGATACTGTTCCCAGCAAGAGGTAGATTTAGGCTAGTCGTTTTTTGGCAAAAGAGATGGTGATATCGAAACCTCAGCTTATACAAAATTACTCACTAACAGTGATGGGTATCATTTGAGTACTAAAATCACTGTGCGTTCCGTGCATGAGTTTTATTTGTAGATTTGTACTTCCTGCCTGCTCGGCATGTAGATGGAAGGCATATTTACCCTCCTCATCATGTTGTTCGAATTCCACAATCCCTGTAGGATCAAATACCGCTTGTATAGAATATTCGTCCTCAGTTGGTCGAAATTCATCTCCATCTTCGCTTATGAAATAAAGTTGGATGAGGTCGGTTTCCTCCCCACTTGAGAGGCTAATGGCTCCTTCAATATTGGAATTTGCTTGTTGTTCTACAATGTTGGAACCATTCAGTTTGAGTACAAATCCAACCGGTTCTTCATGATGATCATCATGATCGTCCGA
>CAKZLH010000193.1 GCA_937125285.1 uncultured Balneolaceae bacterium
TGAACATATCTCTAATGTACAAAATTTTCAAAAATACATATCCGGGAAAAAGTAAAAGTTTTTCATTTCTACATCTATTCTTCACACTAGTATGCCATAATGAGTTATGAACCAAATAACAAAGAAGAGGTAAGTCATGGAAAATACATTCGTTTTTACATTTGGATCCCACACAGATGGTGATAAGAGTATGAAAGAACTGCTAGGTGGTAAAGGTGCTAACTTGGCGGAAATGTGCAATATAGGTATACCTGTTCCTCCAGGCTTTACCATAACCACCAAAGCGTGTCAAAAGACCATTGAAAATGGCATGCATTGGCCCGATTCACTTTACGAACAAGTGATAAAAGGAGTGAATCATATTGAAAAGGATATGAATCTTGGTTTTGGTGATCCTAACAAGCCACTATTACTATCTGTAAGGTCTGGAGCAGCCGTCTCCATGCCTGGAATGATGGATACTATTCTAAACCTCGGTATGAATGATTTGGTAGCCAAAGCACTGATTGATCAATTCGGTAACGAAAGGTTTGTGTATGATTCATATCGCCGTTTCATAGACATGTTTGGAGATGTGGTTATGGGGGTAGAACACAGTCTTTTTGAAGAGGCTATGGAGAAGTTAAAGGCCGAAGTAGGAGCCTCTTCTGATTTAGAACTCAATGCCGAGGATTTAAAGGTACTCGTCGACCGATATAAAGCAATTTATAGAAAGCATACCGGGCACATGTTTCCAAGTGATCCCATGGAGCAATTAAGCTTTGCAATAAATGCAGTTTTTTCTTCATGGAATAGTAGCCGAGCCATTAAATATCGTGAGATTAGTCATATTACAGGCCTGATCGGAACCGGGGTTAATGTGCAAGCTATGGTATACGGTAATATTGACAACAACAGTGCTACAGGTGTTTGTTTTACTCGTAACCCATCGAACGGAGAAAAAGTACTTTATGGGGAATATCTAATAAATGCACAAGGAGAAGATGTGGTTGCTGGTATTCGAACACCCATACCCATATCCGATATGAAACATCGAATGACTGAAGTGTATGATGAACTTTTAGGGTATACAAATACATTGGAAGCTCATTACAAAAACATGCAGGACATTGAATTTACTGTTCAACAGGGCAAACTTTTTATTTTGCAAACACGGAACGGTAAACGAACCGGTCAAGCGGCAGTAGCTATTGCCGTAGATATGGTTAAAGATGGAATAGTGACTAAACAGGAGTCTATTTCACAGCTGGTTCAACCCGAGCATATTGATCAGTTATTGCATCCTCAATTTGCGACTACTAAGATGGATGAATTTGAAATACTTGGTAAAGGTTTGCCCGCTTCACCAGGGGCTGCCGTTGGTATGGTTGTATTCGATTCAAAAGAAGCCGAAGAAGCTAAACAACGTGGAGAACAAGTCATACTGGTGCGTGTGGAAACAAGTCCCGAAGATGTGGGAGGTATGTCCGCAGCCGATGGTATTTTGACCTCGCGTGGAGGTATGACATCTCATGCGGCAGTGGTCGCTAGAGGTTGGGGTAAACCCTGTGTGGCTGGTTGTTCGGACATAATCATCAATGATCAGACCCAAAGTTTTACGAATGGTGATATCACGGTACATCAAGGCGATTGGATATCAATAGATGGTACTAGAGGCCTGGTTATATTAGGTAAGCAGGACCGAATACCTCCCAAACTCAATGCTAATTACTATACTTTCATGCGATGGGTAAGAGAATACGAACCTATGGAAGTACGAGCAAATGCCGAGACCCCAGAAGATGCCAAAGTAGCACTAGACTTAGGTGCCCAGGGTATTGGTCTTGCAAGAACCGAGCATATGTTCTTTGGTGCAGATCGAATTCGAAGTATTAGAAAAATGATCATGTCCGATCATGAAGAAGAGCGCGCTATATTTCTTAAGGAGTTACTTCCTTATCAAAAAGAAGACTTCAAAGACATCTTTCGTGTTATGGCTGGATATCCGGTTACCATTCGTTTACTTGACCCACCGCTTCATGAGTTCTTACCTCATGATGAAAACGAACTAGAGGCAATGGCGATTGACCTGCAAATGCCCATTGAACAATTGAAGCGAAAAGTTGTAGCTCTTGAAGAGCATAACCCAATGTTGGGACATCGAGGTTGTCGCCTTGGTATTACTCATCCTGAAATAACGAAAATGCAAACACGTGCAATTTTAGAGTCAGCCCTTGAACTTCTTGCAGAAGGTATGGAAACTAAGCCTGAGATAATGGTACCATTAGTTGGTAATGTTAGAGAATTCAAACATCAAAAAAGACTAATTCTAGAAGAAGCTGAAAAGGTTTTTGAGCAATATAATGCACGAATCAATTTTCAAATAGGAACTATGATTGAGGTGCCAAGAGCCGCATTAACAGCTAATGAAATTGCGGAAGAAGCGGATTTCTTTTCTTTCGGAACCAATGATTTAACACAAATGACCTTAGGATACAGCCGTGATGATGCAGCCACCTTTATTCCTAGCTATTTGGACGCTGGTATCTTAACCGACGATCCCTTCCAAACGATAGATAGAGAGGGAGTGGGGCAACTTATTCATATGGCGAAAGAATTGGGAAGCATAACCAATCCCAATTTAAAAATGGGGATTTGTGGCGAACATGGTGGAGATCCAAGAAGCATTGAACTCTGTCATGAACTTGGCTTGAACTATGTTTCCTGCTCACCATTTAGGGTGCCGGTAGCTCATCTTTCCGTCGCTCAATCTGCAATAAAACAAGCCATAGAAGATTCAGCGCTCTATGCTTGTTGATTTGATAAAAAAAAGGCCTCTGATATAGTTCAGAGGCCTTTCTGTTTCTTATATCTGAGGTGTAATTAGTTTAAGATTTTACTTTCCTCTACCACCATGTGATGCTCTCCATGGTATCCAATATCCATACCTTCTAATTCTAGTTCTTCATTAATTCGGCCACCACGCGTAATTAATTCAGATAGCTTCCAAACAATAGCAGTAGTAACAGCCGAAAACACAATGGTGATGATTACAGCTTTTGCCTGAACCAGAACTTGACCTGGATTACCAAATAACAGACCTGCGCCCCCATTCACAGCAGGATTAGCAAAAACACCTGTAAGCAGTGCTCCGGCAATACCCACTAATCCGTGTATACCGAAAGCATCTAAGGTATCATCATGATTGACCATGGATTTTAAATGTACGACGCCCCAGTAGCCTACGATACCCGATATAATACCTATTGCCAGTGCACCTGAGGTATCTACAAAGCCAGAAGCAGGGGTAATCCCCACCAAACCAGAAATAGCACCTGATGCCATACCTATGAGAGTAGGTTTTTTTACGATAAACCATTCGATGGTTAACCAAATTAGAGCTCCCGCAGTCGCGGCAATATTAGTTACTAAGATTGCATTAGCGGCAATACCATCAGCAGCTAATTGGCTACCTCCATTAAATCCAAACCAACCAAACCATAGTAGAGCGGAGCCTAATACCATAAACTTTATGGATGAAGGCTTTCTAACTTCTTCTAAGCTATGACCTTTTCTCTTACCTACTAAGTAGGATAGAACAAGACCTGCTACCCCAGCGTTGATGTGGATTACAGTTCCTCCGGCGAAATCCATTTCTCCTGAGTTACTTAAAAATCCACCTCCCCAAACCCAATGCGCTATTGGAGCATAAACGGCAAGTACCCAGATTACCGAAAAGACACCCCAGGTGCTAAACCTAACTCGTTCAATTACAGAGCCGCTAACAATAGCTACTGCGATTGCTGCAAATGTACCCTGAAAAACCACAAACAGTAGAGAAGGTATAGATCCACTAACGTCATTGACTCCAATATCTGCTAGTAAAAAATGACTAAAATCACCAATCCATGCATTTCCTTCACCAAAGGCTAGAGAATAACCTGCAATTACCCAGACTATGGTTCCTGTACAAAAAGCCATATAGCTCATTCCAATGGTGTTGAGAACGTGTTTATTTTGTGTTAAACCGCCATAAAAAAGTGCTAATCCAGCAGGTGTCATGAGCATCACAAGTGCTGTTGCAATGAGCAACCAAGCCGTATCACCTGAATTAATGGAGGCCACATCTTGAGCGTAAATACTACCGGTACCTAAAAACAGTACAAATAGAAAACCAAACAATTGTTTCATTGTATATCGATTGAGTTAGTGTTAGAAAGTGTATCTGTGTAGCATTTAGTAATTAAATCGTACACAGTACAATTATTATGAATGAGACAATGATACAAAGCTTTAACCTAAAAATCTAAGAGTAAAATAGCTTAATTACTTAATATATTTAGGCTGCTATATAAAAGGGCTTTTCTGACTAGTAGAGGCAAGAAACAAAATAAATAGATGCCGCAATTTTTTATCTAACTTGGGGTTAATGGGCAATTTGAAAGGCAGTGACCCTATAAACTTTGAATTTCACCTAATTTATTTAGGGCTCTCTTTTTCAGATTATCGAACTCTGTTTCTTTCAGGTACCCTCTTGTGAATTGTAAGTGTAACCAAACTAAGTAAGTAGCGACTACATCTTCATAACAGTAATTTTCAATCTTATCGAATTCACCTCTCTTGTATTGTTCATAGACTTCATTGCCTTCTGAAACCTGTTTAAATGGAATCTGCAATAATAATCCGAGATGTTTTAGCTTTGGCCAGGCACTAGCCCCATAATTACTAAATTCGTCTACTAAATCGATGTTATTGTTGCTATACCTATATTTGATGTCTCGATGACTCATTCTAGGCGGCATCTGTAGGTTGTATTTCAACGCTCTATACTCCAGTACTGGTAGATCGAATCCACGTCCGTTATGGTGTATCAGGTCAAAATCTTTATACGTTAATAGCTCACCAAATAATAATGCCAAACCTTCTTTCTCTTCCTTTCCAGACCAAGAGGCTTTTTGTTTTGGGTTTCCATTTATATCTACCCATAAACCGACCCATGAAACTACTTTATGAAACATGGGGGGGAGGAATCCACTGTTTCCTCTACCTATTCTTGTTCCGATAATTTGAATTTTTTGGTCATCACTCAATTCCGATTCAGTTTGTTCAATAGAATTTTCTTCTATCTCATGTGGTGTGATTGGTTCTTGGTTAATTAAATCATTGATTAATGATATGTCTGGAACGGTTTCTAAGTCAAAAACAAAATACATTAGCTTATGCTTTTTTCGCCTTTAAGGTTTTCTTGAAATAGTTTGGATATGAGATCTTTATCGGAATAATGGTGTAATAGCCACATAAGTTTAGTGATACATGCTTCTAGGGTCATATCGCCAGATGAAAGAGCTCCAAAATTGCTAGCCAAGGAACCGGATGTATAATTTGATAAATTAACAGAATCATGATTCGCTTGTGAGGTGATAACCGTAATTAATTGGTTTTCAGTACATTTCTCTATAAATCGTAACCAAGAATAAGGCTTTTTTATTGGAAAGTTGCCACTTCCATATGCGCGAATAATCACCCCATCGTACGGGTTTAGATTGATTGAATCCAAAAGTTCTGTACGAAAACCAGGGTGCACAGTGAGCACAATGATATCTCCTTTGAACCCTTTATCAAAAGTTGTGTGGGTGCTAACAATATCACCAGATTTCGGTTTGACTGTCCAATCGAACCAGTTTTTTCTGTGATAGTCGATTTCTAAACCAATTTCAGCAAGTTCAGGATAGTTTGGTGTTGAAAAAGCATCAAAGTCCCCAATACTCATTTTAGTCGATCGATTCGCTCTAAATACATGATCATTAAAACATATGGCAACTTCATGTAAATCAGAGGTTGCCATTTCAATTGAATTTACCAGATTACGTTGAGCATCACTTCTAATGCGACTCAAGGGAACCTGACTTCCTGTAAATATGATAGGTTTACCGAGTTGATCAATTCCAAAGCTTACCGCCGAGCTTGTATAGGCCATGGTATCTGTTCCATGTAACACAACAAAACCATCATACTGGTGATAGTTACATTCAATAGAATCGATTAATTTATCCCAATCGGCTGGATGAAGATCTGAACTGTCTTCAAATAGCAAGGGTTCTACATCAATTTCTGCAATATCTTGTAGTAGGGGTATTTGTTTGTAAAGCTGTTCTGACCACCTTTCTGGATCCAAACTAATACCCTCTTTTTTGGCCTGCATCGCAATGGTACCGCCTGTTTGAATCATCAGAACCTTTTTCATACGCCCGGTATATTATCTTTTTTGTTTATGCTGCAAAAAGGAATCAAAACTTTTGATACCTACAGGCAGATTGTGATAGGCGAATGCCTCACCGTACGTACAACCACCTAAGTGTCCAATGTAACGTGCTCTGGCTTCTAGTTGTTCAAAAAAGGAAGGATCGGAAATGTATGTTCTTGGTTCATGATCATTTTCAAGCACATTAAACTGAGTACTAAAAGCCGCCATAGCTTTTTTCTTAGTATTCCAAACATTGCTAATATCATAAATGAACTGGTAGTCAATGGGGCGGTCTTGCATATAGTGAAATACGTGATGAGGTCGCCATGGGTTTTGGGACTCTCCATGAGAATCTTTCGTTTCAATTTTACTGAGACCTGAATAAAAAATAGCATCAGCGCATAGTGTAGTAGCTTTTCTGTGATCGGGATGCCGGTCATTGGGGGCACCTATGAAACAAAGATCAGGGGTTGTTTTACGAATTTCTTGAATGATTTTTAATTGATTAGGTCGATTGTTTTCAATGATAGAATCTGAAATTTTGAGATTTGACCGATAAGTGAGGCCCATAATTTGGGAGGCTAAGTCAGCTTCTTTATAACGACTTTCCACCGTTCCACGGGATCCCATTTCTCCTTCTGTTAAATCAACTATCCCCACTTTATATCCTTGTTTAAGCATGCTAATGATCATGCCCCCACATCCTAGTTCAGCATCATCTGGATGAGCTGCAAAAACCAGTATATCTAATTTTGTCATCTTTACGCTTATAAGTATTTTTAAATGGAACTTTTATTCGATCGTATCGTACACTTCAAAATATATCATTTATAATTCAATTTAATGAAGTTCATTACCAGCATAAACGAAGGGTTTAAAATTGCACTACATGCCCTTAAAACAAATAAACTACGAGCTTTTCTAACCACACTTTGTATTATTATAGGTATTACAATGGTTACCATCGTAGATACGGTGACCACAGGCATGGACAATACATTTGATGAGAGTATGGCTATGCTTGGCCAAAATGTTGTTTATGTTGAAAAGTGGCCATGGGATGGAGGGGATGATAGATGGTGGGAAATTATGAATCGTCCAGAAATGGAAATGGAGTATGTCGAATTTATTGCTGAAAGAAGTCGCTATGCCGAAACAGTTGCCATTTCTGCTAATAATAACGCTACTATTCGATATAAGGATAAATCTGCTGAACGAGTTGGTTTACAGGGAGCAACCCATAATTATTTGGATATTCAAGGCTTAGACATTGAGCGAGGTAGAATGTATACAGAAAGTGAAAGTAGAAGTAGGTCAAATGTGGCGGTTATTGGGGGATCATTGGTTTCCGCTCTTTTTGAAAATGAAGAAGCCCTAGGGAAAACCATTCGATTTGGTGGGCAAAAGTTTCTAGTTATCGGAATTCTTAAAAAACAAGGAAGTTTTTTGGGTTTGGGCGACCAAGATAATAGGATCATTATTCCAATTAGCTCATATGAAAAGATGTATGGACTTAATCGTGGTTTACAAATGGGGATTAAATTTCCTGATGAGGCGACTAAGCAAGAGGGGATATATGAAATTGAAGGCTTAATGAGACAAGTTAGGGGCTTAGATGCGACAGAAGAAAATGACTTTGCATTAAATGAACCCGATACCTTCAAAGAGCAATTAGCTGGAATTAAAAATGGGATTTATTTTGGTGGCTTTGTACTTGTGGGGTTATCATTACTTATTGGTGGTATTGGGATTATGAATATCATGTTTGTATCTGTAAAGGAAAGAACAAAAGAGATTGGAATTAGAAAAGCAGTTGGTGCAAAATCATGGGAGATTTTGGCTCAATTCCTAATTGAAGCCATTGTTTTGTCATTAATAGGAGGGGTTATAGGAGTGATTATCGCTGGAGGCTTTACTTTTATTATTGATCAAGTATTTACAGCTCAAATGAATATCCAGGTGGTACTCTTAGCCGTAGCCTTATGTACATTTGTGGGTGTAATTTTTGGGTTCATACCAGCATATAAAGCTGCGAAATCCGATCCAATAGAATCATTAAGGTTCGAGTAATCCCTTCATTCTTAAAACACCACCATGTTTAATTTCGAAATTATTTCCCAAGCAATAAAAGCATTATTTGCCAACAAGTTGCGTTCTTCATTGACTCTTTTGGCATTGATTATAGGGGTATTTTCGGTTCTGGTTTCTACCACCGCTGTTGCCGTACTAGATAACTACTTTACGGAGACTTTAAGTATTATGGGTAGTGACGTTGTTACGGTTCAAAAAAATCCGGCTATCCAGCTTACCGGTGACAATAACAAGCGCAATCGTAAGAGAATAACCTTTGAGCAGGCAGAACAGCTAGAAGACCGAATCGTGTATGCCAAAGGTATGAGCCCTTTAGAGGGTTTTAGTATGACTAAAATTCAATACGCAAGTCGGGAAACCGAACCAAATGTAATGGTAAGGGGCAGTAATGAATTTTATATAGAAAACAATGCTTATGAAATTGAATCAGGTCGTAATTTAAGTGCTGAAGATGTGCAATATGCCCGCTCATTTGTTGTCATCGGTAAAGACATTCAAACAGAGTTATTTCCAAACCTAGATCCTTTGGGAAAAGAAATACGAATTGATGGACGAAACTATTTGATTGTAGGTGTATTAGCGGCCAAAGGTTCTATATTTGGAAGTTCTTTTGATAATTTTGTCTTAATACCATACACCACCGGAATTAGTGTTTATGGTGGTTATAGAGATATAGGAATACAAGTACGAGCTCCTGAGATTTCAGGAATACAGAGAGCCATCGATGAATTAACAGGAGTATTGCGGGTTATAAGAGCAGTCGCACCGGGGCAGGAAAATGATTTCGAAATTGTGACCAATGATTCTCTTTCTAGCTCATTTGATTCGTTTACATCTGTATTATACATTGGAGGTGCATTTATCGGGCTAATTACCTTGCTAGGAGCAGGTATTGGAGTTATGAATATTATGTTGGTGTCTGTAACCGAGCGTACCAAAGAGATTGGGGTTAGAAAGGCTGTAGGGGCCACCAAGAATGCAAT
>CAKZLH010000194.1 GCA_937125285.1 uncultured Balneolaceae bacterium
GCAAGGGCATAACTTAGGGTTTGTTCAACCTTACCTCTACCCATTTGTGCATAGACTACATTCGTGTTTAACCCATCAAATGCTAATAACTCGGTAGTATGCCATCGGTCTAAAGGGAATGAAGAACCATATCCAGCGGCCGAACCCAACGGATTCAAATTGATGATTTTGTACGCTGCGTGAAGTAATTGAACATCATCTTTGAGCGATTCTGCATAGGCGGCAAACCATAAACCAAAACTTGAAGGCATGGCAGCCTGAGTGTGTGTATATCCGGGTAGTAACACTTCTTTATGACGCTCACTTTGATCTAGTAAAGCAGTGAACAAGTCATTTATCTGGGAAACCATCTCGAGAACTTCAGCTCTGAAATACAATTTTAAATCTAATAAAACCTGATCGTTGCGAGATCTTCCCGAGTGAATTTTCTTCCCTAAGTCACCTAAACTTCTGGTAAGCATCCATTCAATCTGTGAATGAACATCCTCTACCCCTTCCTGTATCGCAAAATTACCTGGCAAAATGATTTCGGACAGGATCGTATTAAGCTCGGCTACGAGAGCTTCCTTTTCATCGGTAGTTAATAAGCCTACTTTTTCAAGCATCGATACGTGAGCAATACTTCCCTCAACATCGTAACGAGCTAAGCGAAGATCCCAATCTTTATCTTTTCCTATAGTGAAAGATTCAATTTTTTGGTCAATAGGGAGTCCTTTATCCCATAATTTTTTTGCCATAATTGCTGAGTCTTTTGATTTCTAATCGTTGATTTCTGCTTTGTTCCTAGTTTTGTTCATTCCGGGGTCTTCATGCAATTCATTAAAGATGATCATTAGCACACGTTATTTGAGTATTACTTCCCTATGGTTGGTTCCAATGCGGTATTTTCAAGCCATTCAACATACGATAGTATCCCTGAATACCGCCCAATAATTCATGAATATAAATAAATTCGTTGGGTGTATGAGACCGATGGGTGTCACCAGGTCCCATTTTTACAGATGGAAACGGCATATGGGCTTGATCCGACATCGTTTTTGATGAAACAGTAGCCACCCCAAGTTCTCTTGCCTTCTCCACTATAGCATGAGTAGATGAAATCCCCGAAGAATTCAAATGTAAGGATCTAGGGACCACCTCACCTTCCACATGTTCTTGGATAATCCGAACAATTTCTGCGTTGGTATAACAATCGTTGGGGCGCACATCCACTACAAAACTGCATTTATCGGGAACCACATTATGCTGCGTTCCGGCTTCAATTTTCGTCACATTCATACTTACCGGCCCCAATAGTTCCGAAACCTGATCAAAAGTATAGCTTCGAAACCACTGTATAGCATCTACCGCTTTATAAAGAGCATTAATACCTTCACCCCGCGCAGCATGACCGGATTCCCCAAACATGGTTACATCCAATACAATTAAGCCTCTTTCAGAAGTAGCCATTTCCATTTGAGT
>CAKZLH010000195.1 GCA_937125285.1 uncultured Balneolaceae bacterium
ATGATCATCCCTTTTTGGGAAGCTCTGTTCACGATGATATCCGCCATGATATGATCGATATCTGTGGATTCGGAATATTGAACAATTTCTACGGTTGCAGAGTAGGGGAGTTCTTCATGATAGTTGAGAAAGAGTTGTTCTCGTATAAATTCTGAAACAAAAAAACGTAAGGGATGTTCGCTTAACTCATCTTTTGGGAAAAGAGCCGGTCCTTGCGGTAAGACATCTTTAAAGATCGTGATAAGCTCATTTAAACCTATTTCCTGAAGCGCTGAAATGGTGTGAACCCCGGAAAAACGAAAAGACTCAGCGTATTCGTTTGTTAGCTTTTGCGTCCATTCTTCGGGCACGGCATCTACTTTATTAAGCACTAAGAGCACCGGTTTTTGTTGCTTACGCAGATGCTCTATGAGCTCGTGGTCGAGATAGGAATCCGGGCTATTTTCGTGCTCATCCTCTGCAGTTTGAGTGGATCGTTTTTGCTCTTTCTGATGCTTTAAAAAGCTGCTTTTTAAATCCACTAGACATAATAGGACATCGGCCTCTTTTTCTGCTTTTTCAACAAATCGCATCATCGCCTTTTGCAGCTCATAGCGAGGGTCGATGATTCCTGGGGTATCCAAAAATATGACTTGAAGATCATCATCACTGAAAATCCCCATGATTTGATGACGGGTCGTTTGTGCTTTGTGCGTAGCGATGGATAGTTGACTACCAATTAAGGCATTCATCAGAGTAGACTTTCCCGCATTTGGACGCCCTAAAATTGCAACATAGCCTGATCGATGGGTAGTGGTAGGCATGGTTAGTGCCTTTTTGCGTTTTTCATAATCGACAGGTAGGCTTTTACGGTTGTTTCTAAACCATGGAAAATGGATTCAGATATAAGCGCATGTCCGATACTAATATCCGCTAAGTGGGGAACATGCTCTATAAAAGCTGCTAGATTTTTCTGATTTAAGCCGTGCCCAGCATTAATTTTTAATCCGAGAGAATGAGCTAGAATAGCAGCCTCTCGCAGTCTATCCAGTTCTTTGTATTGCGCCTCTTTATTCTCTGCATTCGCATAGGTTCCGGTATGAAGTTCTATGGCATCACTACCGAGTTGATGTGCTAATTGAATATCCTCTGGGTTGGGATCTAAGAACAAACTTAGTTCTATGTGCTTGGCTTT
>CAKZLH010000196.1 GCA_937125285.1 uncultured Balneolaceae bacterium
GCTACCTTTCATTTTCAAATTACAACCGAGCAAGTAACCACTCTCATTACAACCATGCATCAGCTTTTTAGGGAATAGTCACGCGAAATCGAAGACCACTTTTATTTTCTGATGGTCTTAATGCTCGGTACTCTTCAACCCGAACATTATATCTCTTGTAATACCTCATCTAGACGTTCAACAGCACGGTCAATTAAACTGTAGGGTATGTTGAGGGGAGGAACAATACGGAATGACTGACCACCTGCGGAGTTACTAAGTACACCCTTTTTAGCCCACTCAAGGACTAAAGGTGCGGTTGGTCGATTTAATTCCAATCCAATCATAAGGCCCTTACCTCGGACCTGTGTAATGCAACTGTGCACCTTGGAGAGCTGGCGCAACTTTTCCATGAAATAATCTCCTTTTTTTGCCGCTTCTTCAATCAGAGATTCATCTTCAATGATGGCTAGATTCTCGAGGGCCACAGAGCAAGCAAATGGATTTCCCCCAAAGGTTGTTCCATGTTCTCCAGCGTTCATACAGTTTGCGATTTCTTCTTTAGCCATCATAGCGCCAATGGGAATACCTCCAGCTAGGGCTTTAGCACTTGCAACAATATCAGGTTGGATGTTAAAATGCTCATAACACCACATCTTGCCCGTTCTACCAACACCCGTTTGTACCTCATCAATGATGAGGAGTATTTGATTTTCTTTACATATCTGCTGAATCTCATGAACGAATTCAACCTGAGCGGGATGTACCCCACTATTTCCCTGTATTAATTCAAAGGCAATAGCTATGGTATCTGAATTTAGTACCGAACGAAGGCTTTGGATATCATTAAAGCTAGCTTGTATGAATCCTGAAGGTAAAGGATCGAACCCTTTTTGATATTTTTGAGAACTCATGGTGATGGTACTCATGGTTCGTCCATGAAAACCATTACTTAATGAAACGATGTTTCCATTTTTCTGATGTTTAAGCCCCCATTTACGTGCTAGTTTAATACACGATTCCATGGTTTCTGCTCCTGAATTGCAGAAAAACACCCTGTCCAAGCCAGTGGATGTTGCTAGTTTTTGAGCAAGTTTAGACTGAGAAGCCGTATAGTAGAAGTTTGAAAGATGCAGAGGTTCCGTGGCTGCTTTCTGAATGGCCTTTATCATTCTGGGGTGAGCATGCCCTACATTATTTACGGCAATTCCTGCTAATAAATCTATGTATTCCTTGCCTGCATCATCCCAAATTAGAGCACCTTGAGCCCTTTTTATGGTGATGGGTAGCCTATTATAAACTTGTAAGTGATAGCGATGCTCCAATTCTTGAGCATCCATAGTGAGTGGTGAAGTCATATTTCAAGTTTAGCCAATTTGACGATTGGTTGAAACCTATAATTGAACTTTTTAAAAATAAGTTTTTGGTCTTCACATAAACTACATATTGCACCCTTATTATTGACTTGTAATAACAAGAATGCTATCTGATAATCTATTGGCCATCAATAATTAACAAACTAACCAATAATAAAATGAAGCTCATCATAACAATTATAACCCTACTTCTCTACATGCCCTCAATTCACGCACAACAGTGGTCAGCAATGACGGCGAAAAATGTCGAGTTGAAAATTTTAGGTACATCTTCTGTTCATGACTGGGAATCCATAGTAGAAACCGTTTCCGTTGAAGCCGAATTATGGATAGAGGAAGGTGAAATAAAAGGGATACAACATGCCCAATTAGTTGCTCACTCGAAATCCATTGAAAGCGGTAAAAGCATTATGAACGGTAAGATTTATGATGCACTAGAAGTAGAAACATATCCAGAAATCAATTTTCAGTTTTTGGAAATGAATAGGCTTTCGGAACAGGAGGTTGAGATTACCGGTAATCTAAATCTAGCCGGAGTTTCAAAAAAAGTAACCGTTGTATCTCGGTATGAACCGCAAACAGAAGGTGTACGATTTGCG
Organism: uncultured Balneolaceae bacterium; assembly: GCA_937125285.1. Classification (GTDB taxonomy): domain Bacteria; phylum Bacteroidota; class Rhodothermia; order Balneolales; family Balneolaceae; genus UBA1275. The sequence goes on from CAKZLH010000196.1 coordinate 1,955, forward strand.
GGAAATTACACACTAGATATGAGGGACTATAACATTGATCCGCCTACAGCAATGATGGGTACGTTAAAAACCGGAGCCCTCGTGGACTTGAATTTTTCCTTTGTTTTTGAACCAACCAAATAAAACAATACTAACCATTTGAACTCAATAATGAGGTATAATCATGAAATCATCTAAACTACTAAGCATTTTAATCATTCTGGTAACCACTGGATTTCTGTCTGGAATCTATGCTCAAACAAATGAGCTGCAATTTACAACCAATCCTGGTAAAGCAAGTTGGGGGGTATTTGAGGTTTCTAAGGCTGATTTAACTCCTTATAACGGATTAAATATTAAAGTTGGAGGAGATTTTGCTCTTCAATTTCAAGGAATAAGCCAAACCAATTCGGGCGATTCTCTTGGAGCACTTGCCAATAATTTCAACTTACCAACGGCAAATCTTAATATTGATGTTCAGTTGGAAGATGGGGTGAAAATGCACTTGAGAACCTATTTGTCTTCTCGCCATCATACCGAGGCCTACGTAAAAGGTGGATACATGCAAATCGATAAGCTTGATTTCATTCAAGAAGGATTATTTGAAGAGCTTATGAAATCCCTCCGTATACGTGTAGGTATGGATCAAATAAATTATGGCGACGCTCAGTTCAGACGCTCCGATAATGCTGCCGCTATTTTGAATCCATTTGTGGGTAATTATTTGATGGATTCATTTACAACTGAGCCATTTATGGAGATTTCCTATCTAAACAATGGTATCATTGGTGTGGTAGGTGCGACCAATGGTCGATTAAATCAAAGTCCAACACCTGGAGATGATGGGTTTGTAGTATTTGCTAAGGCCGGTTATGATTCTCAAATAAATCAAGACTTACGAGTTCGATTAACCGCCTCAATCTACAATAGTAATGACAAAGGCACCCGTGATTACATCTATGGTGGTGACCGAGCAGGTGCGCGCTATTACAAAGTTCTAGATGGGGGAGATTTCTCTGGGCGATTTAACCCTAGATATGCCTACCAAAATGCCGTACAAATCAATCCATACCTCGTTTATCAAGGATTAGAGTTTTTCGGTATAGTTGAATTGGTATCTAATGGTGACACGGAAGTCGGTGGTGGCTTCACCCACTTAGGTGCCGAGCTTCTTTATCATCTTGGCGCGGAACGTAATGCCTATGTAGGTGGGCGTTTCAACAGTGTCAGCGGAGAGCAAACCGATGCTTCTGCGAGCTCCGAAATTTCTCGTATAAATCTTGGAGCAGGTTGGTTTATGACCGATAACGTACTTACTAAAGTTGAATACGTGAATCAGAGTTACTCGGGTGCGGCCTTTGATGGAGGTATGTTTCAAGGAGCCGAATTTAGTGGACTTATGATAGAGGCCGTAATAAGCTTCTAAGCCTTATTTACATAGAATGACCTTAAAAAGGTGGCCTGTAATAGGGCCGCCTTTTTTTATGAAAAATGTTCA
>CAKZLH010000197.1 GCA_937125285.1 uncultured Balneolaceae bacterium
GTGGGCGATGAGGGACTCGAACCCCCGACCCCCTCGGTGTAAACGAGGTGCTCTGAACCAACTGAGCTAATCGCCCGAATCATATCAGGGCATCAAATATAAGACCTTTCCTATTCCCGACAAACATTTTTTTAATGGAACAGGAAAATTTTAGCTCTAGATTTCGCCACCTCCTATTTGTACCCCGTTATTGGCTTCCCTATCTTTACACTTATTCAACAATCATTAACTTTTTTTATGATGCATTCAACCTTCTTTTTAATGGCAGGTAATCCACAAGATCCCAACGCAGGTATAATAAACTTGGTCTTTCTTGGAGCCATTTTCTTAGTCTTTTATTTCTTCATTATCCGACCACAGAGTAAAGCTCAAAAAGAGATCAAAGAAAAAGTAGAAAACATGAAAAAAGGAGACAAAATTGTTACTTCTTCTGGAATTATTGGTGTTTTACATACCATTGATGATGACAGTGTGTTAGTAGAAGTAGGTAGCAACGTTAAAATACGATTTCTTAAATCTGCAATTACAGACGTAAATCCAAATAAGTCTAAGTAATCAGCATTTTAAGTAGCTCTTCTAACAGTTCGTATCAACACTATTTCAAGCCGCGGTAGCACCCGTCATGAAACCCATTCATTTTAACACCATTCCCGAAGCCATTGAAGAGATTAAAAATGGCAAAATGATCATTGTGGTTGATGATGAAGACCGCGAAAATGAGGGTGATTTTCTCATGGCTGGTGAGTTAGTTACCACCGAAGCCATTAACTTTATGGTCACCCATGGCCGCGGGCTCGTATGTGCTCCTGTTAACAAAGAAGTTGCTAAACGATTCAAACTGGATCATATGGTCATCGAAGGAGCCGATCCGGATGAAGCGAACTTTACCATTTCGATAGACCATAAACGTTTAACCACTACAGGTATTTCTGCGGCCGATCGAGCCAACACTATTCGAGAATTAACGAATCCCGAATCAAAACCCACCGACTTTCGAAGACCGGGGCATATTTTTCCACTTCTTGGGGTAGAAGGCGGGGTGTTAAGGAGGGCAGGTCATACCGAAGCTGCTCTTGATTTAGCTAAGATGGCCGGCCTTCAACCCGTTGGGATTATTTGTGAAATCATGAAAGAAAATGGTGAAATGGCACGCGTTCCGGAATTAGCGGAGATAGCTGAGCAGTTCAACATGTGTTTTATCACCATTAAAGATCTCATTGCCTATCGAAATGAAACAGAGAGTCTAGTACGTAGGGTTATGCAAATGAATATGCCCACGGTGTATGGCAATTTCATGCTTCATGCTTTTGAAGAAACAGTTAGTGGTGACATTCATTTAGCCCTTACCAAAGGCGAATGGAAAACAGGAGACGCCGTACTTACAAGAGTACATTCTTCTGATCTCATTGGAGATATCTTTGGTAGTCGTTCAAAGAAATCGGGCGATGTGTTGCATAGTGCCATGGCACAGGTTGAACAAGAAGGAAAGGGTGTGGTTCTTTATATGAATCGGAATCAACGTGGCTCCGTGCTTATGAATCAGTTGCAAACCTTAAAAGCTATGCAAGAAGGCCCATTAAATGACTCAGGGATTGATCTGAATAACAACAATCCAAAGAAGAGTGACGCAAGAGATTATGGGGTTGGAGCACAAATTCTACAAGCGCTTCAGGTAACCAAGTTACGGTTACTCACTAATAATCCTGTTAAACGGATTGGTATTAAAAGTTTCGGATTAGAAATAGTAGAACAAGTTCCTATTTATTCCGAAAAGGCCCTCTCCCAAAAGTAAGTGCCTTATCTTACCTTATTAATTCCTCGATTCTATGAAGAAAGATCTACGTATCTGTTGTATGCTCACTTTCCAAGGAAACGTCCTCTTCTTTAGGCTCTTCAGGAAGTAAATATTTGCCAAAGACTAGAAGTGAAATAATGGATACCGATATGGCAACATCGGCTACGTTGAATATGTAGGGAAAGACAGACCAATCATTTATACGAAGACTAAAGTAGATAAAGTCAACTACGTGGCCATCCAGTAGACCACCATAGCCTTCGATATATCCCATTATGAGGCGATCTGTAATGTTACCAATGGCCCCACCTAACACCAAACCCATGAAAATTAGATATCCAATGCCTGAGTGCTTTAGTGTATAGAGTATGTAGGCAAGAATACCAAGGGTGGCCGTAATCGAAATCATACTAATAACAGGCGTTGGCAGAATATCAATACCCATGGCCATACCCGAGTTTTGGGTATAATAAAATTCAAGCCAACCCTCAATAATATCCCAACGATGCAGCTCTGGGGTAGTTCGTACCAACCATTTTGTATACTGATCCAAAGCCACAACGACTACAGCTGGAACAAAAAGACTTACTAGCTTTATTTGAGTGCTTTGAGCCAAGAATTAGCGTCTTTTTAATTTAGCCTCAATGCTTAATTGTGTGTGAGGAACAGCTTCTAATCGCCCTTTTGCAATCTTATTTCCTGTTACCTTACAAACACCGTAGGTTTTATTATCGATACGCTTCATCGCATCATCTAAATATTTAATAAACTTACGGGTTCTATTAAACAGCATATACGTCTTTTCTCTCTCCTGAGCATCTGTCCCGGCATCCGCCATATGAAAAGAATACGCAGATTCGTCTGTGCTATTTTCCATATTGTCGCGTAGAGTCTTTTGAAGGGCTTCAAATTCCTCTTCGGCTTCGGTTCGTTTCTTAATTATGATTCCGCGAAAATACTCTAGTTCTTCATCGGAATAAGGAGATACTCGGTCTCCATTGCTGGTATTTTTTTTAGTTGCCATTTTATTCGCTATTACTGGTTCTTCGTATAGAGATGGTACACTCCTCATCTCCAATATCCCATGATTTAATATAATCAGATACGTCTAAAGCTTCTAAAGCCAACGCCTCTGAAAGAGTTTCTTGCTGGATGTATTCCGACATAAAGCTAATGGCTTCGGATACATGTTCTCCAGTTTGAACTCCAATTACTATTCGGTCGGTGACATCAAAGTTAGCCTCTTTTCGCATATTTTGCACTCTATTTACAAACTCTCTTGCTAGGCCTTCTTTTACTAATTCGTCACTTAAGTCGGTATCCACAGCAACACTTAAGCCACCTTCAGTTTCAACCTGCCAACCCTCTAAGCCCGTTCGAATTATATCAATTTCACCTTCCAAAAGCGTCACCGATGTACCATCGTTTAGGGTCATTTGAATTTGGCCATTAAGCTCATAATCATTGATTTGATCACTTGTAAAAGATTGTACTTGTTGAGCGACTGATTTCATATGTGGCCCCAATTTCTTCCCAAGTAATGGGTAATTTGGTTTGGCGGATTTATGAACAATGCCCGAATCATCATCAACAAATTCAATAGCTTTCACATTAACTTCTTCCAATATAATATGCTGTACAGATAGAATAGCATTGCGCTCCACTTCATCTTTTATAGGTAGAATTATTCTAGCCAAAGGCTGTCGCACATTCATATCTATTTGATTGCGAATCCGAAGTACAATAGCCGATATCAACCGTGCTCGATCCATCTTGTGTTCAAGTGAGCTAAGAATAGCGGTTTCCTCGACCGTTGGGAAGAAAGATAGATGAACCGATTCTTCATAGCCATCGGCGTGTTCGGTTAAACGCTGATACATCCATTCACTTAAGAATGGAGCGATAGGACTCATAAGTTGGCTTATACTTAATAAGCACTCATGCAGTGTTTGATAAGCTGCGGTTTTGTCTATAGTAGCACCGGACTTCCAAAAACGACGTCTATTTCTACGGACATACCAATTGCTCAACTCCTCGACAAATGTTTCCATTTCACGAGCGGCCCTTGTAGGCTCATAATCATCAAAGAAACTCTCTACATTCTTAATGGTAGTGTTCAATCGTGAAATGATCCATCGATCGATCTCGGGTCTATCGGCTGATGGAATATGAGGTGTTTTAGAACTGAAACCATCGATATTGGCATACATCGCAAAAAATGAATAGGTATTCACTAAGGTATTAAAGAATTTCCGCTGGGTTTCCTTAAGTCCTTCCTCGCTAAATTTCAGATTATCCCATGGAGATGAATTACTCATCATATACCATCGAGTCGTATCCGCACCGTAGGTTTTTAGTATTTCAAAGGGATCAACGGTATTCCCTTTGGATTTACTCATCTTCTCCCCGTTCTTATCTAAAACAAGTCCATTGGATACCACATTTTTATATGCCACTTGATCGAACAACATGGTCCCCAAAGCGTGGAGGGTATAGAACCATCCTCGGGTTTGATCAACACCTTCGGCAATAAAATCGGCCGGAAATCGGCTCGAAAATTCTTTTTGGGTTTCCATAGGATAATGCCACTGAGCAAAGGGCATAGAACCCGAATCAAACCAAACATCTAATAAGTCGGGCACTCTACGCATAGTGCCTCCTCCCGGTGCTGGCCACGTCAGTTCATCGATATAAGGCCTGTGCAAATCAATCTCTTCATCTTCAGGTATTCCTGCCTTCTGCTTGAGCTCGGATACACTTCCAATGCATTCAAAAACGTCAGGATTTTTATCACTTTGCCAGATAGGAAGTGGCGTCCCCCAATATCGCTGTCTGGATATTGCCCAATCCACATTGTTCTCTAACCAGGTGCCAAAACGACCCGTACCCGTGCTACTTGGTTTCCAGTTGATGGTTTTATTGAGCTCAACCATACGATCTTTAACCGCGGTGGTTTTGATAAACCAAGACTCAACAGGGTAACTCATCAAAGGAGTACCCTTTCTCCAATCGAAAGGATAATTGTGCTCGTAGGTTTCATGGCGAAACATCAAACCTTTTTCTTTAATGGCTTTTGCAATCCCTTTATCCGCCTCTTTAAACCACTGCCCCTGAAATTCAGGAACTTGTTCCGTGAAACAACCGTCCCTATCTATCGGGTTGAACATTGGTATTCCTGCTGCTGCGCAAGCATCGTAATCATCGGCACCATAAGCGGGGGCGGTATGAACAATGCCGGTACCATCATCTATAGTTACATAACTTGCCGGGATAATTCTCCAGGCTTCTGAATCAGAAACATGATTCTTAGCATAATCAAAAATAGGGGCATAGGATTGACCAAGTAATTCTTCACCTTTGAATGTTTCCAATATAATTATTTCCTCTCCAAACACGCGATCTACACAACCCTTCGCTACTATGTAATTTTTGTGGTGATGCGCTAATTTCACATACTCGAGTTTTGGGTTTATGGTCAGCGCCATATTGGAAATAGTAGTCCACGGGGTAGTTGTCCATGCCAGGTAGTAGGTTTCCTCTTCATCTGGTTTAGGAAACATAACATAGATGCTTGGGTCCTGTGTATTTTTATATCCAAGACTTACCTCATGAGAAGATAGTACAGTGCCATTGCCCGGAGAATACCATTGTATCTTATATCCCTTGTATAACAACCCTTTCTTAAACAATTCATTTAAAGCCCACCATACAGATTCTATATAGTCGTTTTCAAATGTGATGTATGGATTTTCTTGATCCACCCAATATCCCATTCGATCCGTCAACTCATCCCAAAGGTCTTTATACTTTAAAACACTGGATCTACATTCAGCATTGTATTCGGCTACTCCATATTCTTCAACCTGGGACCTACCTTCCAAACCCAATGCTTTCTCGACTTCAATTTCAACCGGTAGCCCATGCGTATCCCATCCAGCCTTTCGTTCAACTTTATATCCCTTAAGCGTTTTATAACGACAGAATAAATCCTTAACGGTTCTAGCCATCACATGATGAATACCCGGCTTGCCATTGGCCGTTGGAGGGCCTTCATAAAAATTGAATGGGATCCCATCGTTACGGGTTTGGATGCTCTTCTCAAAAATAGCCCGGTCTTTCCATTGATTAAGTACATCAACTTCTGTGTTGGGATAGCTCAGATTTTTTACTTCTTTGAATGAATGTGCCATAAAGGATGTTTTTTGCATACTCCTAGGAAGGGCACAATATAAGCATTCTATGCCAAATGCCGATATTTTATTGCTTTGAATACGAGTGCATTTAGATCTTGTGAAACCAACTTTTTATTCCAGGAATAAATTGTGACCGTTATCTTATGTTAAAGGTCAAATCGCAATAAGCTTTAAATAAATTCTCATTATGTTCTTGCCTAAACGATCTATTACTAAAGAAAATCCCTACAAAATATGCTTTGTTTGCCTTGGTAATATTTGCAGAAGCCCAACCGCAGAAGGTATTATGCAGCATAAAGTGAATGAAAAAAACGTACAATCTTATTTCTACATCGACTCTGCAGGTACAGCTGCCTATCATGTTGGAGAACGGGCAAATGCTACCTCGCGAGAAATAGCAGAGGGGCACGGGGTAGCCCTGCTGTCAAGAGCAAGACAGTTTACACATCACGATTTTAAGGAATTTGACCTGATCCTTGCCATGGATCAAAGTAACTATACGAATATCATGGCTCTGGAGCCTACAGAAGAGGAAGCAAAAAAAGTCATGCTTATGAGAGCTTTTGACATCGCTCATATAAATGAAGATGTACCCGATCCGTATTATGGCGGCTTAGCTGGATTCGAACATGTTTTCGAAATGCTTGAAAGAAGTGTAGAGGAATTGATCTCGCAACTAGAAGATTACATAGATAGATAGATAGATAGATAGATAGATAGAACCCATATAGGCAATTTAGATTGCAAACTTATTAGTAAATAGGTAAATTAATCTGCATCTAATAACAACAGATCCCATTAATCCCTACTTACTAGTAACATGGCAGCTTCAACCCGAGAAACTATTATTCAATTAGGAGATGACTTATTGCGCAAAGATGGATTTAACGCCTTCAGCTATGCCGACATTTCGAAACCTTTGGGGGTTAAAAATGCAGCTGTTCATTATCATTTTCCTAGCAAACAAGACTTGGCCGAAACAATTGCTCTCTGGCATGTAGACGTTTTTGAACGTTTTGTGCAAAAAACAGCCTCCAAGCAACCTATCGATCGGCTACGAACTTTCTTAAACTTTTACCATTCCATTCACTTGAGTGGTAAAGTCTGCATTATTGGGGCCTTTGCTACAGACTGGCACTCATTAAATCCAAAGGTTCATGCCAAAGTTCAGGCCTTTACCGAATCTGTCGTCTCATGGCTTAGTGATTTGGTACAAGAGGGAAGGGACCTCGGGCAAATACACTCAAAGCACAACCCTCGAACGACAGCCCTACGCATTCTTACATCGATATTTGCTGCAACTCAATTGGCTAGAATAACAGGAGATGATGACTTTAGCTTGGTTAAGAATAGTTTGCTGGATGAATTGAGCAATTGATCGACATGTTACCAGATCATCTAAAAGTTGACATTGAAAAGATTCTTTTCGCCCCTATACAAAAGATTACTCGTCTTAGCGGGGGTGATACCTCATTAGCATATAAATTAGAACTTGAAGATGGACAGGCGTTTTTTCTAAAGTATCAGGCAGAACCATTACCCTTGGTTTTTCAAAAAGAAGCCAAGGGGTTAAAGTTGCTGTCCGAGGCCCAAACGGAACTCAAAATTCCATCCGTCATACATGCTGGTGATCACTTTCTACTTTTAGAATTTCTGGAGGAAAGCAAGCAAGGTTCATCCTTTGAATTCGGAATTCAATTGGCACGTTTACATAAACAATCCAATGAGTTATTTGGCTATTCAGAATCTAATTTCATCGGGAATCTTCCCCAATCGAATCGTTATCACGCCCATTGGTTAGAATTTTTTATTCGCGAACGCATCGAGCCTCTTGTAAAAAATGCTATTGATCAAAAACTACTAAGTAGTAAGTATGTTCGCATATTTGAACGCGTATTCAATTATACCTATGTCATATTCCCTGAAGAACCTCCTTCATTACTTCATGGAGATTTATGGTCTGGAAATTATTTCTTTTGTGTTAATGGACAGGCGGCCATCTATGATCCAGCACCCTACTTTGGTCATCGAGAAATGGATTTGGCTATGACGAAATTATTCGGAGGTTTTGAGCCTGCATTCTATGATGGATACCATACAGAATATCCTCTAAGCCCAGGATATGAAGAACGTTTCAAGCTATGCCAGCTTTACCCAATTTTAGTACATGCACTTCTATTTCAAGGTGATTATGTACGTCAGGCGAAATCCTTGTTAGATCGCTTTTTTTAACTCGTCAATTACTGGTTGTCCAAAAGATTGTTCTTATATGCTTTATTTATAGCATCCGCTCTATTTTTGGCATCCATCTTTTGGTAGATTTTTCGGATATGATACCTAACACCATCAATGGATAAATACAATTGCTTAGCAACCATTTTGTACGAAGAACCACTGGCTAATGATTGCAGTATCTGAATTTCTTTTTCATCTAAATCAAAGTCTTTTTTTTCGCTTTGAAAACGCTGTACTACTCGTCGTGCGATATTGGGAGACATGGGGGATCCTCCATTAATGGCAACTCGTATGGCATCTAACAAATCACTAGGCTTGGTAGTTTTGTTAAGATAACCAACGGCGCCATTGCGTAAGGCCGAATAGATGTGATCCACATCCTCGTGTACCGTAATCATAAGGACCAATAAATTTGGGTAATCTAACAAAAGTTTTTTCACCCCTTTTATCCCGCTCATACCCGGTAATTCGATATCTAGTAAAAGTACATTTGTATCTTCTAACACATTAGCAATACCTAGGGCATCCTCACACCTTAAAAAAACATGTTGAATCTCCATGTCATCTTCAAGGTTTATGACAGTTTTCCAACCCTCACTTAAGTGTTTGTTATCCTCAATTATTGAAACTTTAATCATATCATAATAAAGGAAAATGCTATTCCAATTAAACTACCTAATCAGGCAGTTTTTTAAATTTTAAGAGGAATGGATATATCCCAAGAAGTCCCTTTGCTCGGTTCGGAATTAAGCAGTGATTCTCCACCCAGACGATGCACTCGAGATTCAATATTTGTGATACCAAAAACCCTATCTAAGCTATTTCGATCAAATCCAGTGCCGTTATCTTGAACCCTTAACTTTAATGTATTTTTTTGAAAAACTAACCGTATATCAACTTTAGTAGCATGGGCATGCTTAACGATATTGTTAAGAATTTCTTTGTAAATGAGCCATATATCATAATTCTGATCTGAAGTTAGAACCATACTACTTTCTGTATCAACCTCCACATCCAATTCAATTTCATGGTTTTCAAATAAGTCTAAAACATATCTCTTACACTTGGCGCTAATATTACCAAGCGTATTTGAATTAGTTTGTGTTGCCCAAATAATGTCAGCAATTCGTTCAGAACTTTGATTTGAAATATCAGCAATTTGCCGGATTACACGATCAGCTCCTCCATTCACCTTGCCTTCGATCAATGATTCCGCATAAAATGAAATCGAATTTAAACTTGCGCTCAAGTCATCATGTAAATCTTCAGAGATTCGTACTCTAGCCTTGTTTACCTCTAATTCGGTCTCTTTCTTGTTCCGATACACCAAAAAAGCGAGGCCGCCTACAAAAACAAAAAGAAAGATCAAGCTCGCTACTTGTGTTCTTGTTAGTTGATCTGAAATTTGATCTATTTGATTATTTTTTTCACGTATTTGAAATCGAACTTTGGCCAAATTTTCCTCCTGAATAGCCAAGGACAAAGCGTTCTGCCGTTCAAGGGAGTTTAACTCTTTCATTATGTTTAAAGCATCTTCTAATCTTCCCAATGACTCATAACTAATGGCCTGCTGGAACAAAATCTGCGTTCGTATCCCACCACCGTTTAATGGCAAGTTTTCAACATAAGCCAAAGCCTCATCGATAACCTCTAGAGCACGGTTAAACTCACCTATTCGATTCAAATAATCAGCTTGATAAACGAAGTAAATCGCCCTGTTTGGCTGTTGAATCATGCGTGCAGGTACCGCTTCCATTTCTTGGAAAAGAGGACCTGCATCATCCAATCGATTGTTAGAAAGATAAGCAGATAGTAATGTGGTCATGGTAGGAAAACTAGAACGACCACGACTTTTTTCGGTATTATAGGCCAGTAAAGCCATTTCTAACTGCCCTTCTTGGTCACCTATTTCTTCCAATAAATCACTAATACTTCGCCAAATAGCCACTTGCAATGGTAGAATAACCCGCTTGTCATCAGATTGTTCTAAGAGAGTTGTACACTCTTGAAGTACATCAATGGCTTCATTAATCTGCTTATTTCGTTTGTATGCATTACTAACTTGTAGTAACACCCTACATCTTAGATCATTGGAAGCACTCGCATCCGCTAGTGTAGTTTCGTATTGGCTAATCGCCAAATCAATTGCTCCCACCCGTACGTATAATCCCGCCATTTCATTTCGTAGATTCTGAATGATTGGCTCATCTAATTCTAAGGCTTCAATTTTTTGCAACAGGTCATAGTACACTTCCTCTGCCGATATAAAATCGTTTTTTCGAGAATACAAACGCGCCATTCGGGTTCGTACAAACACATACTCCTCATAATTAAGAACCTGCTCATAGTAGTCACTGGCTATATTGTAGTAATAAAGAGAGGAATCGACTTCTGAGATTTGGAAGTAATGAGCCTGCATTTCGGATTGTAATGCGGTCTTTTTCTTGTCATCCAGTCCCTCAATAGTTTCTAGTCTTCTCTGAACTTCTCCTATTTGCTGAGGATTAGTATGAGAAACAGACCGACTGTATATCAAATAGAGGTTAGCTACGGAATCAGGGTCTGAGATGAGTTCGGCCTGTTGATCAATCGCCGCCAGTGTTGGTGGCATGCGATTAGGTGCTTGTGCTAACACCATTCCAGAAAAGATGATAGTAACTGTTAGAAGAATTGTTTCGAAAATAAACAATCTTTTTAGCAAGCTAATTCTCAAAAGACTCCCTACACTAATACCCTCCATATATCTACCAATTTGTGTTATTATCTCGCGTTACCCTAAAATATGATATGATAATAACCTATTCGGGGCATTAGAACAAATCCATAAGCTCCTGCATGGCCGTTTTAATATGGTCATTACCCAAATTCCCCAAACTACCAATAAGTGTATGGTGTAATTCTTTTGGAGGCTCATAATTACCCTCCGAAAGTTCTTTCCCAACTTGTATGTACGCATCCCTAAAAGGCATACCCTTGACAACCAACTCATTCACACGTTCTACTGAATAGAGAACATTATACTTAGGGTCATCTAAGATTTCTTCATGTGGCTTAATTTTTGGGACGGCATAGCTCATCATATCCAACATCTCTTTTAGATCATCAATGGCAGGAAATATCGCGTCTTTCAGAAGTTGAAAGTCTCGATGATACCCTGAACTAAGATTTCCAATCATTCGACTCACCGTCATTGGAACAGCAGCTACAACATTGGTTTTAGCTCGTATCAACTCAAAAACATCTGGATTTTTCTTATGCGGCATAATGCTACTTCCCGTAGTTAATTCATCCGGTAACCGTAGGAAGCCAAAATTTCCGCTGTTGTATAAACATACATCACTCGCAAACTTATTTAGCGTCTGTGCAATACCAGCAAGGGCATAACTTAGGGTTTGTTCAACCTTACCTCTACCCATTTGTGCATAGACTACATTCGTGTTTAACCCATC
>CAKZLH010000198.1 GCA_937125285.1 uncultured Balneolaceae bacterium
CTACCTAAAAAAGAATTGGCTTGATCCTCTTGAAGAGGGGCGATGGCAGGTTTCCAATCACCGTAGAATTGATATACATCAACTTTTCCTTGATTTATAAACCCATTTCCGATGTCGAATTGGCTAGAACCAATGGCTAAGCGGTCATCCACAATGTTGATGCTTGCGCCGAAATACTGTTGCACTTGCTCACCATACAGGGTGCTACCTTTTTGAACCCATGCATCGTTTACAAATTCAAATACCTGTGCCATTCCAGCATCTTCTACATCATTTAAGTTTTCATGCTTTACCGCTCCAACGGCTAAAAAGATACCTTGGGTAGAGGTGCTTAGGTCAAGACTGGAACCAAAGTTGTCATCAAAATGAGTTCCTATTAAGGATTCTCCCATTAGAGCCCATGGAACAGAACAATCGGCGTTGGTTTTGTATACCCATACACTACCCGCAAATTCAACATCATTCGGATTGTCTTTAGCGGCAGAAACGGCTACTAATACCGAGGGTACTCCGTTTACATCTCCCTTGGCAATGGCAATGGCCGTTCCAAATTCAGCAGAACCGTTGGAACCAGGGTAGGTAATACTGGGACATGAGGCCCAAGAGTCATTATTTTTACGATACACACGGACTACTCCGGCAGAATTGGGACCTTCGGTATAGCTATGAGTCACGGCAGAACCTGCCAAGAACTCTCCATCTCGAGTAATACTAACATCCCAACCCCATTGCTCATTGTCCTGTTGAGATGGAATATCAGCTGTTTCATCCCAGCGTCCGGTTCCGTCGTTGAAATCAAATACTCGTACATTTCCGCCTGCGGAATGATTATCGCTATCGAAACGACTACCTACCACGAAGTCTCCTTCGTTGGATATAGCTACTGAATAACCGAAATAATCGTTGGCATCGTTACCACCGAGAATTTGTCCTTTGAGCTCGTAGCCATCATTGCCTAAAGTGTAGGCGTAGGCGGCACCTCTATTGGTGATGGTGTTAACCAAATCACCAATATTATTACTTTCTGGAACTCCAACCACGACCCAGGAACCTTTTTGGGCTATGTCTACGGAAAATCCAAATTTACTACCGGCATTATTACCGTATAGTGAGTCGACAATAACTTGTGCATTAGTGGTGGCTATGGCGGTCAACCATAAAGACACCATCATTAATATTTTACTAGCTTTCATTTCTACTTCATTGATTAATGGTTGCCAGCTATTACGCTATTGATGTCGGAAATGTTACAAATAGTTGTCACATAATTTGTAACTAAGCTATAAAAACACGAACGTTAAGTCAGGGATTATCAGTTAACTATAATTACTAAAAAATTTCATGAAAAAGTTATTGTTGGGGATATTATTATTTGGTTTGAATGAATCAATTCTTGCTCAAGAAAGTGATTCAACTATCGTTTTTAGCGAGGCGGTGGAAATGGCGCAAGAAGCCTTGGATTCGTTGGGCATTGAGGCGGTGATGCTAGGAGGCGAGACGTATTACGATTCGTTTATGGACGATGAAGAGTATCCAGAGGGAGAGGAGTACGGATTTGAGGATCGATCCATGGGATTGAGAGCTACGGGAGCTGTTGCCTCGGTATTTGGCCGCCCGTTGGCGATGAGTGAGCATGAGGGGGATAGTGTGCATCCGGGTCCGGGTCCTGGTCCGGGGATGGCGATGATGCCGAATGGATATTCGGATTGGTGGAGTGTGTATGCGTATTACCCAGAGCTTGATTCGGTGATTGCTTTTGAAGTGGGCGCAGAAGGGGTATGGGATGCGTATTTGTTTGGTGAGGATGAAGTGAATGAAGAGGGCATCGATTTTAGTTTACTCAAGCCGCTCCCCCAGACCTACATTGATAGTGATTCAGCGATGGTGATCGCTGAAACTTATGGAGGCGAGCTGTTCCGTCAGGAGTATGGAATGATGAATGAGGAAGGCTTTGCTGGCTGGGAAGTAGACTTGGTGGCCATTCACGATTATTGGTCATTCCCTGAGGTAGATCCTTCGCAGGTGCCGGTGATGTGGGCGGCACATTACTTTGGAGCGAGGTTGAATATGTACGGACAAGGTATGCTGGAAGAGTATTCGGTGTATATGGATATAGTGACCGGCGACACCTTGTTTACCGAGCGGTATGTGGAGGAGTTTACCCCTGAAATGCCAGGTATATTATTCAGCGATGCGGTAGCAATGGCTCAAGCAGCCTTGGATTCGTTGGGCATTGATGCGGTGATGTTAGGAGGCGAGACGTATTACGGTTCGTTTATGGATGATTCGGAGTATGCCGAGGGAGAGGAGTACGGATTTGAGGATCGGTCACTGGGATTGAGAGCGACGGGATCTGCTGCCTCGGTATTTGGCCGCCCGTTGGCGATGAGTGAGCATGAGGGGGATAGTGTGCATCCGGGTCCGGGTCCAGGCCCTGGGATGGCGATGATGCCGAATGGATATTCGGATTGGTGGAGTGTGTATGCGTATTATACAGAGCTTGATTCGGTGATTGCTTTTG
>CAKZLH010000199.1 GCA_937125285.1 uncultured Balneolaceae bacterium
CCTATTATTTTGTATTCTGTCGCATACTTTCCCAAATCTTTATTACTTTGGGCCCATATAAATTGGTTAAACATAAAACTTAACGTATTCACATGGAAACATTCGAGCAGATTGTTGGAACTCTTAATGATTTAGTTTGGAGTACCCCATCCTTCTTTCCATTCATGGTAGCTCTTCTACTCAGCTTTGGTATTTTTATCACCCTTCGACTAGGCTTTGCTCAAATTAGATATTTTAAACATGGTATACAGACTGTAATGGGCAAATATGATCATCCCGACGCCATTGGGGATGTAAACCATTTTCAAGCCTTAACAACAGCATTATCTGCAACCGTGGGGATTGGAAACATTGCAGGGGTTGCTATCGCCATTCATTATGGAGGGCCAGGAGCCTTGTTTTGGATGTGGGTAACAGCATTTTTCGGGATGGCAGTGAAGTATACAGAATGTACTCTGGCCGTTAAGTACAGAATTCAAAACAGTGATGGATCGGTATCCGGTGGTCCTATGTATTATATCGAGAAGGGTTTAGGCGAACAGTGGAAATGGCTCGCTGTGTTTTTCGCAGCTATGGCCGTTATATGTTCATTCTTGACGGGTAATGCGGTCCAAGCCAATACCGTGGCTGATACCTTAAAAAGTACCTTCTTAATTCCTGGTTGGGTTACTGGACTCGCAACGGCATCCGTAGTAGGATTTGTGATTATAGGGGGTATTAAACGAATCGGTAGGGTAACCGCTAGTTTAATGCCTATTATGGCACTCATCTATGTTCTTGGGGCCCTCATTATTCTGCTACTGAATGCCGATAAAGTGCTTCCGGCATTTGGAACCATACTTGAATATGCATTCACTCCCAAAGCAGGTGCTTTTGGAGTAGGGTCTGGTCTTTTTCTCACTACTTTAGTCTGGGGTATTAAACGTGGATTGTTTTCAAATGAGGCAGGTCAAGGTTCGGCTCCCATTGCCCATGGAGCTGCCAGAACCAAAGAACCCGTTCGTGAAGGAGTGGTTGCTCTACTTGAGCCATTTATCGATACTTTAGTGGTGTGTACCATGACAGGCTTAGTTATCGTAAGTACCGGTGTTTGGGAGCAGAAACATGATACCGTTTTCACAACTAATGCCCTAGAAGCTACCATAGAAATAGATAACAACGGCACCATACTCGAATTTGAAAATGG
>CAKZLH010000200.1 GCA_937125285.1 uncultured Balneolaceae bacterium
CGGGTGGCATTAAAGCGGCTGTTGAACGGATTCGAGCTCAACAGGGTCATATGATTAAAATTGAGGTAGAAGTTGAATCTAAAGAACAAGTCTTGGAAGCGGTAGAAGCTGGCGCTGATGTTATTATGCTAGATAATCAAAGCCCTGAATCGGTAAAGCAGATGAGAACTTTGATTCCCTCCTCTATTTTGGTTGAAGTATCTGGGGGCATTGGGCCAGACAATATTGCTAGCTATAAAGGCTGTGGCGCCGATATTATTTCGGTTGGGTGGATTACTCATTCTGTTCAGGCCTGCGATATTAGTTTCTATATCGACTAATCAAATACCCTTGCCTCAAGGAAACCTTAGAGCGAAAAGCTGGGTTTGATTAGTTAAAACCTTATATTTAGTACGTGCCTTAAGTTTAAATGCCTTTAGTACTTCTGCACCTTCACCCGTGCTCACTTACTCTATGGCATATTCGGCATACTCTCAAAAACCTGTGATTAGAAGACCCAAACTGTTGATCAATGGAAGTAACTGACTTACTAGGCTTAGAAACAGACATACGTATACCCAATCACTATTACGAATTGAATGAAGCCGAACTTACCGAGCGAGTAAGAGCCGTAAAAGAACGTTTGGGAGACCGGTTGTTTATACCGGGTCATCACTATCAGAAAGATGAAGTTATTCAGTTTGCGGATGCGCGGGGGGATTCTCTAAAACTTGCTCAAATATGCGCCGAGATGCCCAACGCCGAGTTCATCGTATTCTGCGGGGTGCATTTTATGGCTGAAACCGCTGACATGCTTACCAAAGAGCATCAAAAAGTGATTCTGCCCGACATGAGAGCTGGGTGTTCCATGGCAGACATGGCAGATATCGAACAAACCGAGCGCGGTTGGGAGCGGATGCAGAGCATTTGGGGAGATACCATTTTACCGCTTACCTATGTAAACTCTACCGCAGCCATTAAGGGGTTTGTAGGTAAGTATGGCGGAGCATGCGTAACCTCAGGAAATGTGAAAAAAATGCTGAGATGGGCTTTTGAACAAAAAGAACGCATCCTCTTTCTGCCCGATCAACACCTGGGAAGGAATACAGCTTTTGAATTAGGGGTTCCTTTGGAGCATATGTGTGTATACGATCCCATTGCAAATGATTTTGAATACGAGGGTGCATGGGAAGACGTGCGCGTGATTCTATGGAAAGGCCATTGTTCCGTACATGAAAAATTTACGGTTGAGCATGTAAAACACGCCAAAATGAGAGATTCAGAAATTCAAGTGATTGTTCACCCTGAATGCCCATTTGATGTGGTTCAGGCATCCGATTTCGCTGGATCCACCAATTATATTATAGATACCATTAGCCAGGCTGAAGCCGGAACCAAATGGGCCATTGGTACGGAAATGAATTTGGTGAATCGGATTATTGCCGAACATCCCAACAAGCAAATTGAATCTCTGAATCCATTTCTCTGTCCTTGCCTAACGATGAATCGTATCGATTTACCTCACCTTTTATGGTCACTTGAAGAGCTGGAAGCCGGACGAGTGGTCAATCGTATTACGGTAGATGAAGAAGTAGCCAAGTATGCCGTTCTTTCGTTAGAACGCATGCTTGAGTTGAGTTAAGTTTTTTTTGTTTATTATAGCAGTCACTTCTGGTTGGTAAACCCAATAGAAGACTCTATACTTAACCAAATCTTGCAAACTATGCTTATTCGTCGCGATTTATATAACGCTGTCAATCAAAAACTACTATTGGCAATCTTCCTAGGCCTATTCTGGGCTTTTACACCCGATAATGCCCAAGCTCAAAATCTAAAAACCTTAATTGATACCAGAGCTGCCGAATTAGAGGATAAAGTGATTGAGTGGCGTCGACACATCCATGAAAATCCAGAACTATCGAACAGAGAATATGAAACTGCGAAATATATAACTGCTCATCTTGAAGAATTAGGGTTGAAGGTTGAAACCGGAGTGGCACACACAGGAGTCGTCGCTGTTTTGGAAGGCGGTAAGCCAGGGCCGGTTGTCGGATTGCGTGCCGATATGGATGCCTTACCCGTGACCGAGCGTACCGATGTACCTTTTAAATCTACGGCAATAGGTGAGTACCAAGGAAATCAAGTGGGAGTTATGCACGCTTGCGGGCATGATACACATGTCGCAATACTTATGGGTGTGGCTCAAATTTTAACCGAGTTGCAAGACGAACTTGAAGGGAGTGTGAAATTTATTTTTCAACCGGCTGAAGAAGGAGCTCCAGCAGGAGAAGAAGGTGGGGCCGAACTTATGGTTAAGGAAGGCGTTCTTAAAAATCCTGATGTAGATGCCATTTTTGGGCTTCACATTTCCGATGCAACGCCGGTTGGAATGATCACCTATCGAGAAGGTGGTATCATGGCGAGTTCCAACGCTTTTCAGATTACCGTACATGGTAAGCAAGCACACGGATCAGCCCCGTGGTCAGGTGTAGACCCAATAGTAACCGCCGCGCAAATCATCAATAACCTACAAACGATTATAAGTAGAAATATGGAACTCACCAATGAAGCAGCCGTGGTTACGGTAGGTCAAATTCATGGTGGTGTTCGAAGTAATATCATTCCTGAAGAAGTTTTTATGGAGGGTACTATACGTGCTCTTGACAACGATATGAGAGATTATATTTTTGAGCGAATTGAATCTATCGCCACCAAAACAGCTGAGGCTATGGGGGCTCGGGCCGAAGTGACCATCTCCCATGGATACCCTATCACCTATAATGACCCTGAGTTGACACGTCAAATGGTCGCTACTTTGGAAGGTGCGGCTGGTGTTGGAAAGGTGGTAACCATACCAGCTATAACAGGCGCAGAAGATTTTTCTTTCTTTCAGCAGCAAATACCTGGTCTGTATTTCTTCCTAGGGGGCTTACCCGAAGGGGGCACTCCTGCTGGACATCATACCCCAGATTTCTATATCGATGAGAGCGGTTTAGAATTGGGCGTTCGTACATTAGGCCATCTCGTAGTCGATTATTTAGAAAGCGCGGGTAAATAAGCATAAACCTATTCATTCCATCAATCTATATTCATCATGATTAGAATCTTAATCCTTTTCAGTTTTTTCCTAATACCTCTTCAATCTCAAGCCCAGGCTCAAATCGAGCGAGTAGACCCTCCTTTTTGGTGGGTTGACATGCCTGTAGAAGAAGTTCAAATTCAACTATATGGACCTGATCTTGGTCTTTTTAGAGCAGAAATAGAGTATGAAGGAGTCCAACTAACCAAACAAATTGCCGTTGACTCACCCAATTATCTATTTCTTTACTTGCAGGTGCATTCATCTGCAAAGGCCGGCGATATTCCTATCGTGCTAAGCCGTGGTGATGAACAATTAAAGCTAAGTTTAGAACTTAAGAATCGAGAAGATCGTACGAATAAAAATCAGGGTTTTGATGCTTCAGACGTCATCTATCTTATGATGCCCGACCGATTCGCGAATGGAAACCCAGACAATGACACCATTGAGGGGATGTTAGAAGCAGCCGATAGAAGCAATCCAGAACGCAGACAAGGGGGAGATTTAGCGGGCGTATCACAAAAGCTCGATTATTTGGACGATCTCGGAATGACCGCTATCTGGTTTACACCCATCATTGAAAATGACATGACCCCTGAATATGGAGCCTATCATGGATATGCGGCAACCGATCTTTACCGTGTGGATCGACGCTATGGTTCAAATGAGGAATATAAAGCCCTTATTGATGCTGCTCATGACCGGGGCATGCGGGTGATTATGGACATGATTCATAATCATATAGGAGATCAACATTGGTGGATGAAAGATCTACCTACCTATGACTGGGTGCACAATATTGACGAGTACATGCAAACCAATTATCAAGGCTCCATAGTGGCGGATCCCTATGCATCGGAATATGACATGCAAAAACTAGTCGATGGCTGGTTTGTACCTGAAATGCCCGACCTAAATCAAGATCAGCCGCTGCTCACCGACTACCTTAT
>CAKZLH010000201.1 GCA_937125285.1 uncultured Balneolaceae bacterium
GGCTGGCTCATTTTCTTTGTGATGCTTTCTTTAGGCATGGTTGGATTTATAGACGACTATATTAAAGTAGTGAAGAAAGACAAAAGTGGTTTGGCCGGCCGATTCAAAATTGCAGGTCAAGTTACCGTGGGGCTTATTTTAGGACTCGTACTCTACAGTCACCCTGATTTTGAAAGTGTAAATACCCTGAGCACGGTTCCTTTTGCTAAAAACCTAAACCTCGATTACGCCTATTTTGGGGATACTTTGGGTTGGGTTATCTACCTAGGGGTATCTATTTTTATCATTACAGCCGTAAGTAATGCTACCAATTTGACCGATGGCTTAGATGGTTTAGCGACTGGAATTTCGGCTATTTCGGGAATAGTGTTCGCTCTGTTTGCCTATGTATCGGGTCGAATCGATTTCTCGGGCTTCTTGGATATTATGTATCTACCAGGAGCTGGCGAATTAACCGTCTTTGCGGCGGCACTGGTAGGAGCGTGCATGGGCTTTTTATGGTACAATACCCATCCGGCTTCGGTTTTTATGGGAGACACGGGATCACTGGCATTGGGAGGAGCCTTTGGCGCTCTTGCTCTGATGTTACATAAAGAACTCCTTCTCCCCTTTATATGCGGTGTATTTTTCTTTGAAACGGTGTCGGTAATTATACAGACCAGTTATTTCAAATACACCAAATGGACCACTGGCGAAGGTCAACGATTCTTTTTAATGGCACCCATCCATCATCATTTTGAGAAAAAGGGATGGAGCGAAAGCAAAATTGTGGTGCGTTTTTGGATTATCGCCATTCTCATGGCACTTATCAGCTTACTAACCCTCAAAATACGATGATGACACGGGCAGACATAGCAGCACTACAGTCCCAATGGTCATCGACCAGGGTGGTGGTTATTGGAGCTGCCCGGAGCGGGATCGGGGCGGCCGAGCTGCTCCACAGCGCTGGAGCAGCCGTGTTTGTAAGCGACAAGGGTCCGATTTCAGACGCGGCGAAGGAGCGCTTACAAACTCGCGGAATCGCCTTCGAAGAAGGCGGGCATTCTGCGGCCGCCTCGGACGGAGCCTTTGCCGTGCTCAGCCCAGGCGTTCCCACTCAAGCTCCATTGGTGCAAGAGTACCTGAGCCGCCACAAAGAAGTGGTGTCCGAAATTGAGTTGGGCAGTTGGTTCACCCAATCACCCATTATCGCCATCACGGGTAGCAATGGCAAAACAACCGTAAGCTCATGGGTTGCGCATGTATTCGAAACCGCACAACTCCCCTATCAACTCGCGGGTAACATTGGAAGGGCCTTCAGTGAACAACTCACTCGTGAATTGGGAACGAGCACGGAGGGTTCAACCCGAAAAGAACTACACTGGATACTCGAGGTCAGCAGTTTTCAACTCGACCATGTTCATAGTTTCTCGCCTAAAGTTAGCGTGATTCTGAATATTTCCGCCGATCATATGGACCGCTATAATCATTCGATCGACGAGTATGCCCAAGCCAAATTCCGCTTAACCGAGCATCAAGGACCGGAACAGATTTTCATCTACAATTACGACGATCAGCGTGTACGAAATCATGCTGAAATGCTAAAAAAGCAACCACATGCCCCTCAACTCTGGGCTTTTTCAACCCGAGAAAAAATGGACGAGGGAGCCTATGTACAAAACGACCAAATCATCTTCAGATTCAACAACCACGAGGAAACACTCATGCCAAGTTACGAACTAGGACTTCAGGGACAACACAACCTTCAAAATGGCCTTGCAACGGCTCTTGCAGCGCGGGCGTGTGAGATTAAGAATGAACTCATTCGCGAAAGCCTAACCAAATTTACCGGTGTTGAGCATCGCTTAGAATTGGTGAGAACCCTCGATGGTGTGAAATATATCAACGACAGCAAAGCCACCAATGTGAATGCCGTTTGGTTTGCCCTAGATAGCATCAAAACCCCGATGACACTCATTCTAGGAGGACGAGACAAAGGTAATGACTACTCGGAATTGCGGGATCAGTTGATGGAAAAAGTACATACCGTAATTGCCATTGGAGAATCCAAAGATCGTATTCAAGAGGCGCTCGAAGATATCGTTCCTCATTTATTGGTGGCCGATGATATGCGTTCGGCGGTTCGCTTGGCGCAAAAACAGGCCAAAAGAGGAGAAGTGGTGCTCTTGAGCCCAGCATGTTCCTCCTTTGATATGTTCGATAGCTATGAGCATCGGGGCCGTGTATTCAAGGAATGTGTGCAGCATCTATCCTAAACATTAAAAAAGCTCATTAGTACCCAAGTGATTCACACCAGTCCACATAAAAACATTAGCCAAATTCTGGGAACATCTTCTCCAGAAGAGATGGATACGCGCGCACAAGGTAGCGACCGCTTTATCCTGATGGCGGTGATGATTTTATTGACCTTTGGTACACTGGCGGTTTATTCGTCCATTGCCTTTTTTGCGCAGAATAATGATACCTCGGCCTTTACAATGGTCAGCAGACACCTGATGAAAATTGCGGTGGCCGTTGTGGTTATTCTGATTGCATCAAAGGTCAATTATCATACGGTAGCTCGTTTTTCCAGACCCATGATGATCGGAAGTCTATTGTTACTTATCATGGTGCTGGTGTTTGGGGAAGAACAGTTTGGTGCCAAACGTTGGTTATCTCTTGGTGGATTTAGTTTTCAGCCTTCTACTGTTGCGGCGGTATCTCTGATCATACATGTTAGTGTATTGCTTACCGAGAAGCAGGACTACATAAAAGATTTCAAACGAGCTTTTATGCCCATTATGGTATGGGTGTTTATGACCTGTGCACTTATTGGTGTGGAGGATTTCTCCACCGCAGGTCTGCTGATGGGCATATGTCTAATGCTTATGTTTGTTGGTCGTATAAGCGTCATGCAATTGGGATCTATGGTCGTATTGGCTTTGTTAGGCGGAATGTTGCTGATTAATCAATCGGCCACCCGGCAGGATCGCATCGAGCAATACCTCGGACAAATCAAACACATTGAAACCGAGCGACTCCTCGATGGTACAGGGCGTCAGGCGCAACAGGCACACATAGCCATTGCGCAAGGAGAGCTCACCGGTGTAGGCATTGGGAAAAGTACACAGCGTGATTTCTTACCTACCCCCTACAATGATTTTATTTTTGCCATCATCGCTGAAGAATATGGATTATTGGGTTCCGGCTTTTTGATTGCACTTTTTGTATTCCTGCTCATTCGAGGGGTGGCTTTTGTTGCACGAAGCGCCGAAGACTCCTTGGGTAGCCTCCTAGCTCTGGGCTGTACGCTCTATTTATGCTTGTACGGATTTGTTAATGCAGCGGTTGCCAGTGGACTCTTCCCGGTAACGGGTTTGCCAATGCCTTTTGTAAGCTATGGCGGAACAAACTTGCTTTTTGCAGGCGCCGTGGTGGGAATCCTGTTAAATATTTCAAAACATAAACGCGATAGGAGACCGCTTTTCTATGCCTAATACAAAGGCAACATATCGTGTGTTAATCGCTGCCGGTGGTACCGGTGGGCATGTGTACCCTGCAATAGCAATCGCGGATGCTTTGAAAGCATCATGGCCAGAAACCGAGATTACTTTTGTGGGTACAAAAGATCATATGGAGTGGACAGCTGTGCCCAAAGCTGGCTATACCATCTCACCTATTTGGATTAGTGGGCTACAACGTCGTTTGACGCCGAAAAATCTGTTGTTTCCGATAAAACTGGTGTATTCACTCATTCAGTCGTACGGCTTACTCAGAAGATTTCGACCGAGCATCATGATTTCTTGTGGAGGATATGTGGCTGGCCCCGTAGGTTGGGTGGCGGCTAAAATGGGTATACCTATTATGCTTCAAGAACAAAACTCCTATCCAGGAGTGACCAATCGCATGCTCGCACGTTACGCGCGTAGAATATTTACGGCTTTTCCAGATGCCGAGGATTACTTCCCAGAACAGAAAGTACGAATGGTAGGAAATCCTACTCGAAATCAGCTCCGCCAAATATCCAATAAGGTGGCTAGAGAACAGTTTAGATTCTCAGAAGATCGACCGGTGTTATTGGTTTTAGGTGGAAGTTTAGG
>CAKZLH010000202.1 GCA_937125285.1 uncultured Balneolaceae bacterium
TGTTCCTTATCAACCGATATCATTGCAGGTTTTTGTGGGGAAACCGAGGAGGAACATCAGCAAACCCTCTCTCTGATGAAAGAGGTGGAATATGACTTGGCTTACATGTTTGCCTATTCGGAAAGAGAGCGAACCTTGGCTTACCGGAAATTTGAAGATGATGTGCCCGAAGAAGTAAAAAAACGAAGACTTTCAGAAATCATTTCGCAGCAAATGTCCATTCAGCATAGCAGAAATAAAGCTGAAATAGGAAATCGTCATATTGTACTTGTTGAAGGCACTTCAAAGCGGTCAGAAGATCAACTTAGCGGCCGAACGGATACCAATAAAATGGTAGTTTTTGACCGCAAGGATTTTGTTCGAGGCGATTACGTTGAGGTTGAGATTACAGATTGTACATCGGCGACCTTACGCGCCATACCTATAGGTAAAACTACCCTTTCCGAGTATTATTCTGAATCTGTTCATAGCTAATGATGGGTTCATCTGTTCCTACTAGAGACGTCTTATCCTTTAGTGTTGGAACCGCCAATATGATCTATAACAGTAACCACTCGGTGTTTAAAAGATACTTGAGACGCCTTTTCATAGCTTTTGCGTGGGTGCTATTCTTCCAACTCTTTTTTCAATTGAATAGCTCTGCTCAAACGCTACACCTGCGCCTAGATGAAAGGGTTCAAGAATTCGATATCCTCACCTCTGAAATGCAGAAACTCGGGTTTCAGAGCTATATCCTTTCAGCCCGAGAATTCACAGAAATGGATCTTCCAACTTCTCAAGAATTCTCCATACTCATTGATTATAAGGTCAATTATCTAAGTAGCTATAAACTTTCGATACTTGAAGATTCCTTGTTAAATCAATACGCAGCCGGTATGATACAGTCAAAAAACGATCCACTTGTAGCGGGTCATATCGTACTTAGACACCCGGCTTTAACCGATACCAGTTTTAGAGAAAAGTGGAATCGAATTCAAACAATATTAGCGCAATTCAACCCAAGTACTTTTTATATCCAAGTCTCAAATCGCACGAATGAACTCGTATTGAACTCCGCCGATTCAAGCGAGACTTTTGGTGTACTAGTATCAGAATCGAATGTTTTTAGAAGCCCCTTTCAACAAGAGGATATTCTCCGGTTACATGAGGCCATGAACAATACAACCGACTCTTCTCAAATTTTCATAGATCAGAGCTGGTTAGAAGAAGCCTTATTCGACTACCCTACTCTTGAAGAAAGTCTATTATTTTGGAATGAAACGGGCCGTTTTATACTACCATTACCCACTAATAACCTGGCCGAAGAATCCAATAACGGGTTACGATTATCGATTATTTTTGTCTTAGGTGTGTTCATATTGTTGTATGGTCAATCTCAAATGTATCAAAACACTACACTCAGATATTTCACCAATTATGGATTCTTTGCCGATGATGTCCTAAGATACTCGGATCGATATACGGCTACAGCAAGTACACTTTTTTTCCTTCGAGCTTTCATCGTTTCCCTTACCCTCGTGATTTGGTTTTTGCATCATTGGAGTGAAGCTGATTGGGAGTTTTTTCGCGCAGAAGTTACTCCATTTGGAAAGCAGCTCCCGGCGGCACCGGCACTCACTATGGTATTATTTTTAGGTGGGCTATTGGTGCAATCCATCGAACTATTGCTGTTAAAAATACCCAAAAGTGGATTTCAG
>CAKZLH010000203.1 GCA_937125285.1 uncultured Balneolaceae bacterium
CGAAGTTGATCCCGAACGGTTTCGCCTAAAATAACCGAATCCATTGGAAAGGGATTGGCCATGCGATTATAACGCTGTTGATCATCCGCTGGCCTTACGTAAAGCCCTGTTCCCGATGAAAACAACCAATAACTAGGGGTAACAAAAGGAGCTCGATATCCCTTTTCTTCAAGATAGTCTGCATTGGACGGGTGGAAGTACTCGCCCCTATAATTGGCCCCAATGATGGACATGGCACCGTAGGTATTGATGGAGGGATTATCAGGGGAACCGGCGTCAAACACATAGGCGGTATATAAAGAATCTAAATAACCCAACCCATTTTTGTTGAAAAATGCCCCACCAGTTTCGGTAGCAGAATTCACATTTCGAACCACCAAATCGGCATACATCCCAACAAAGACACTATCCCAGGTTGCAGGCGCTGCGTATTTGTCGCTATTGTTGGTGATGTCGTAGCGTAGAATGGTAAAGTTTTCAGTAAATGGGAAGCTCCAATTGTAACTTTCTAGCCGGACATCGGCATATAGAGGAGTGTCATGACCACTAATAGGGGTGCCATTGATATCTCGTCTTCTGTCTGAAAATTCCGCAATTATGTCCTGCTCACCTACCGAAAAAGGAGAAAAGTACTGATCGTTAGGATTGGTACTACGCTGAGTCAAAGGGGCATCTGCAGTAAACTCGAATCCAGCCCCCCCACGTGCATAGCCTCCACTCGTGGTTACCGATGCTGTAGAAACCCTTAATTGAGATTGATTGTACAAAGCACCAATCCAAATACCTGCTTCAAAAAGATGTTCCGTTCCCGTATTGGTTGGATAACGCATACTGAAACCACCTTCGGGATTGGTGCGCACATCTGGCTTCCCTAATGTTCCAAAATTGGTTATAGAAAGCCCGAAAACGCCTGCATCGGTTTCAAGGCGTTCGAAAGAAGCTTGAGAAAAAGCTGAATGCGTGCTAATTGCAAGGATTAGCAGTGTCAGGTATAACTTCAAAAAAAAGGATTATCTAATTACTAACAGAAATCTAAGATACAGATTATTTCAACCGGTATCAGTTCAAGGTTTGTAAATTAACACAGAGGTAACACGGACTCGTAAAAGCTGCTAACTGATTTCTACGGTCATCCCGTCTCGTGCCAATTCAACTGCTTGATTATAGGTCCCCGCCATTTGATGTATCTGATCACTTCTTTGTTTTAAATAGTCATCGGAATGATCGGGGTCATGATGAGTGAAATATAACTTTTTAATTTGAGATTCCCTTGTAACCTCCAAGACTTTTTCCCAATTCGAGTGCCCCCAACCTATTCGGGATTGGTATTCTTCGAAGTTGTACTGCGCATCATGAATAAGTACATCAGCTCCGTGAATAAAGGACTTAAATTGCTCTAGGTAGGCTTCCGACTCCTGACTTTCGTCGTGTGGAAGCTCATTGTCAGGAGCAAATACGATAGTTTTCCCTTCGATATGAATTTTAAAAATACCCGTTGGTATCGTGTGTCTACCCCACATCATTTGAACCTGATAACCCTCGAAAGTATGTGTCCCTTCTTCAATGCTGGAACAGCTAAGTTCCGCTGACAACATATCCAGAGTTACAGGGAAAAAAGTATTTGAAAAGTGACCCTGAAGTATTTCGTTACAGCTCATGCCTTCTTGTGGAGGAAGATGGACTTTGAATTTTCCTTTGGGATGGTAAAAGGGCTTGAAAAAGGCAAAGCCTTGCAAGTGATCCCAGTGTGGGTGGCTTAAAAAAATGTTGCCGGTGAGGGAATCTTCATGATCGATAAGTTGATTCCCTAGATTTCGAATACCAGTTCCACAATCCAGAATCAGCAGCTCATGCAAATTAGGAGAACAAATCTGAACACAGGTCGTATTACCGCCATAGCCCATATTTTCGCTATTGGCACAAGGCGTAGATCCTCTGACTCCCCAAAATTTTATTGTAACCATGAACTCCAATTCTATTTGGTTCTAACGGATTGAGCTATGGATACTTAAGTATATCAAAATCCGCCTACCTAAGATTATAAGAAATGAGGACCTTTATTCCGAACTCTTATTTTTCAACAAATCGATGCTCTTTTTTAACTCGAAAGCCTCTCCGTATAGAGCATCTACCTTGGTTTTAGCTGCTAATATTTTTGAATCCAAATCATCTAAAAGCGCATTCCCTTTATTCGTAGGTTTAAAATAGGTTTTGGCTTCTTGATACTGAATAATTTCAGCTTCCAACTCACTTATTTTTTTATTAGCCGCGTCTAATTTTTTCTGAGACTTTATGACTTCTTTTCGGGTTGAAGGATCCAGCCCCTCAGAAGCTAGCTGTTTTTCCATACCCAAATCGGTGCCTGATGATCGATAGTTACCATAAATGTTATCACAAACTTCTCGATAATCTTTCCAGACCTTATTTTTGAGTTTAATTGGAACATGTCCAATCTGCTTAAAAGCATCCTGAATCTTTTTGGCCTCTTGAACAGCAATCGCAGGATCCTCATGATCTACCAGAGCTTTTAATTGTTCAATAAGTTCATTCTTCTTCTTCAGATTTTCTTTATGCTCTTTTCGAACATCTTTAAAATGCTCTCGACGATTGTCGTAAAAGGAATCCATGACCTCTTTAAACTGCTTCCAAATTTTGGATGATTTTTTTCGAGGGACGGGACCAATCTTTTTCCATTGAGCCATTAAGTCCTGCATTTTCTGATGCCC
>CAKZLH010000204.1 GCA_937125285.1 uncultured Balneolaceae bacterium
CGAAGTTGATCCCGAACGGTTTCGCCTAAAATAACCGAATCCATTGGAAAGGGATTGGCCATGCGATTATAACGCTGCTGATCATCCGCTGGCCTTACGTAGAGTCCTGTTCCCGATGAAAACAACCAATAACTAGGGGTAACAAAAGGTGCTCGATATCCCTTTTCTTCGAGATAGTCTGCATTTGACGGGTGGAAATATTCACCTCTATAATTCGCCCCAATGATGGACATGGCACCGTAGGTATTGATGGAAGGATTATCAGGTGACCCGGCATCAAACACATAGGCGGTATATAAAGAATCTAAATAACCCAACCCATTTTTGTTGAAAAATGCCCCACCGGTTTCGGTAGCAGAATTCACATTTCGAACCACCAAATCGGCATACATTCCAACAAAGACACTATCCCAGGTTGCAGGCGCGGCGTATTGATCGCTATTGTTGGTGATGTCGTAGCGTAGAATGGTAAAATTTTCAGTAAATGGGAAGCTCCAATTGTAGCTTTCAAGTCGCACATCGGCATAAAGAGGGGTGTCATGACCACTAATAGGGGTGCCATTGATATCTCTTCTTCTGTCTG
Organism: uncultured Balneolaceae bacterium; assembly: GCA_937125285.1. Lineage (GTDB taxonomy): Bacteria > Bacteroidota > Rhodothermia > Balneolales > Balneolaceae > UBA1275. The sequence continues at coordinate 584 of CAKZLH010000204.1, forward strand.
AAAATTCCGCAATGATGTCCTGCTCACCCACCGAAAAAGGAGAAAAGTACTGATCATTAGGATTGGTACTACGCTGAGTCAAAGGGGCATCTGCTGTAAACTCGAATCCAGCTCCCCCACGTGCATAGCCTCCACTCGTGGTTACCGATGCCGTAGAAACCCTTAATTGAGATTGATTGTACAAAGCACCAATCCAAATACCTGCTTCAAAAAGATGCTCTGTTCCCGTATTGGTTGGGTAGCGCATGCTGAAACCGCCTTCGGGATTGGTACGCACATCTGGCTTACCTAATGTTCCAAAATTGGTTATGGAAAGCCCAAAAACGCCTGCATCGGTTTCTAGGCGTTCAAAAGAAGCTTGAGAATAAGCTGAATGCGTGCTAATTGCAAGGATTAGCAGGGTCAGGTATAACTTCAAAAATAAAGGATTATCTAATTACTAACAGATTCATAAGATACAGATTATTTCAACCGGTATCAGTTCAAGGTTTGTAAATTAACACAGAGGTAACACGGACTCGTAAAAGCTGCTAACTGATTTCTACGGTCATCCCGTCTCGTGCCAATTCAACTGCTTGATTATAGGTCCCCGCCATTTGATGTATCTGATCACTTCTTTGTTTTAAATAGTCATCGGAATGATCGGGGTCATGATGAGTGAAATATACTTTTTTAATTTGAGATTCCCTTGTAACCTCCAAGACTTTTTCCCAATTCGAGTGCCCCCAACCTATCCGGGATTGGTATTCTTCGAAGTTGTACTGCGCATCATGAATCAGCACATCAGCTCCGTGAATAAAAGACTTAAATTGCTCTAGGTAGGCTTCCGACTCCTGACTTTCGTCGTGTGGAAGTTCATTGTCAGGAGCAAATACGATGGTTTTCCCTTCGATATGAATTTTAAAAATACCCGTTGGGATCGTATGTCTACCCCACATCATTTGAACCCGATAACCCTCGAAAGTATGCGTCCCTTCTTCAATACTAGAACAGCTAAGTTCCGCTGACAACATATCCAGAGTTACAGGAAAAAAAGTATTAGAAAAGTGACCCTGAAGTATTTCGTTACAGCTCATGCCTTCTTGTGGAGGAAGATGGACTTTAAATTTTCCTTTGGGATGGTAAAAGGGCTTGAAAAAGGCAAAGCCTTGCAGGTGATCCCAGTGTGGGTGGCTTAAAAAAATGTTGCCGGTGAGGGAATCCTCATGATCGATAAGTTGATTCCCTAGATTTCGAATACCGGTTCCACAATCCAGTATCAGCAGCTCATGCAAATTAGGAGAACAGATTTGAACACAGGTCGTATTACCGCCATAGCCCATATTTTCGCTATTGGCACAAGGCGTAGATCCTCTAACTCCCCAAAATTTTATTGTAACCATGAACTCCAATTCTATTTGGTTCTAACGGATTGAGCTATGGATACTTAAGTATATCAAAATCCGCCTACCTAAGATTATAAGAAATGAGGACCTTTATTCCGAACTCTTATTTTTCAACAAATCGATGCTCTTTTTTAACTCGAAAGCCTCTCCGTATAGAGCATCTACCTTGGTTTTAGCTGCTAATATTTTTGAATCCAAATCATCTAAAAGCGCATTCCCTTTATTCGTGGGTTTAAAATAGGTTTTGGCTTCTTGATACTGAATAATTTCAGCTTCCAACTCACTTATTTTTTTATTGGCCGCGTCTAATTTTTTCTGAGATTTTATCACTTCTTTTCGGGTTGAAGGATCCAGCCCCTCAGAGGCTAGCTGTTTTTCCATACCCAAATCGGTGCCTGATGATCGATAGTTACCGTAAATGTGATCACAAACTTCTCGATAATCTTTCCAGACTTTATTTTTGAGTTTAATTGGAACATGCCCAATCTGTTTGAATGCATCCTGAATCTTTTTGGCTTCTTGAACAGCTATCGCAGGATCCTCGTGATCTACCAGAGCTTTTAACTGTTCAATAAGTTCATTCTTCTTCTTCAGGTTTTCTTTATGCTCCTTTCGAACATCTTTAAAATGCTCTCGACGTTTGTCGTAAAAGGCATCCATGACCTCTTTAAACTGCTTCCAGATTTTGGATGATTTTTTTCGAGGGACGGGACCAATCTTTTTCCATTGAGCCATTAAGTCCTGCATTTTCTGATGCCC
>CAKZLH010000205.1 GCA_937125285.1 uncultured Balneolaceae bacterium
ACGGTCACACCTAGGTTTTGAGCAAGTAAATTACCAATGGAATACTGCTGGCTTAAGTTATACAGCGCCCCATCCATATAACCTGCGGTTAATGAATTACCTATGGTTACTACGGTTGAAAAATCTGCCGTTCCAGCATCATAAGTTGTGGCACTAGGAAGTGGATTTTCCTCCAATCGTTCGTTTATTAACGCATCTCCCTCTCCCTCACAGGCATTGAGCACCATCAAAAGAGCGGCTGCTAGTACAAAACTTTGTTTTAATGTGTTTTTCATGATTCTAGCCTCAATTTATTATTTCAGGAGTTGATCCAGGGTGAATGATATGTAGTAAATCGCCCCCATGTATGGGTTTGCTAAAGAAGTGGTGTACTCATCATTTAGAATGTTGGTCCCCCCTAGTTTAACAGTGCTATTTACTTTCTTAAGATTGTAGGAGATCTGTGCATCCAATGATCCAAAGGCGTCTACAACCCCTTCACCAATCGAGGATTCCCATACAAATGCATCCTGCCATCTGTAATTCACACTAAATCCTAGGTTATTGATAACCTCACGGTTTTGAAGCTTCACATTGTATCTCCACTTTGGTGTGTTATACGAAGCGCGGAACCCCTGATCCAATAGATCTTGTTGATCGAGAAGCTCATTGTAGGCCATGTTACCTCCTAAGGTGTATCCATCAAAGAGCGAATATTCTGCGGTCACGGCAAATCCATGAGAACGTACATCCCCTGTAGCATTGATGTCGAATCCGTAGGACTGAGTTGCAAAGGATGTATTGGCATCATTAGGATCTTGCTGAGTAATGATCGACTGTACCCACTGTTCTGAGCCTGGCGCTGTGGCACCTGTATACTCAGCACCTGGCGAATTGGTTAACCCAGCAGGCACTCCTTGGGTAAAGGTAACCTCAGCTATGAAGTTGGTATAGTTACTAAAGTAATAGTAGGCATCAATGAATAATTTGTTACCGAATAATGCTTTGTAACCCACTTCATAAGTGCTAATTTTTTCGGGTTGAAAGTCATCGAATTCAAACTTTTTCACCAAACTCATGGCCGCATCCATACTAGCGCCGGCCGCTAACGCTTGTCGAGCTTGAGCTACCCCTGTGTACACTGGGTTAGACTCGAACTGATAGCGATCGATCAATGCAGGATTGGAACCCACCAGACGACGAGACACTACATCAAGATCGATAAATTGATCCTGAGTGGTTGGGATTCGAAACCCTTCCTGATAAGACACTCGAATGTTGTGATTGTCTGCCACGGTTAAGATAGCAGAAGCTCTTGGAGAGAACTGACCATCGAAGTATTCATTCTTGTCGTATCGAGCAGACACACTAACGTCTAACTGATCATCCATAAACTGCTTTGACGCTTGTGCAAAAGCACCCCACTCATCGATATCAAACTCTTCACCAGCTGCGATATCTTTAAGCGCAAAGAGCGTTCCACCCGATTCCAAAGCATATCGACGAATGTTCACACCCGCTTGAATCTGAGCTGTAGCTGGATCAATTAGATTCGCAAAGTTATATACCCCTTCTAAGTGATAAAGATCTGATTTATCCAAGAATTTAGCACCACCTTCCGAAATAGGTGTATTTCGTAGCTGAGTAGCTAAGGCTTTGAACTCATCGCTATCTGGAGATAGTTGTGCAGCATCAGCCGCCGCTCTTGCAGCAGCATGTGCCTGATCTACAGAGTATCCTTGAGTTCTAGCACCTGCAAAAGTATTGAAGTAAGCAGGTAGATAGGTTTGCTGATTAATTAACGAAGCTAAAGTATTCGCCGCATAGGAATCTCCGGCATCTTCCTGAGTGGTATACGCACGGATGTAATAGTTAGGATTTCGAAGTTCAACTTTAGCCGTCCAAATATTGAAATCATCTAATACAAATCGGTCATTCGCCGTATACACGGTACTTCCGTAACCTATGTTGTATTGGGCAAGAATTTCATTGGTAGTGTTTAAGCGATAGTGTACCGCCGCACCTAATTTTAAACTCTCAGTCGTATTGTCTACAAATGAATTTTCAGTATAACCCGTCGGAGTAAAAGCACCGTCTAGGCCATCTGGAAAGAGCGTTCTAAGCGCTGAAATTTGAGCCCCTGTCGCTCCTCCACCAGCAATCAATGCATCAGCAATTGCTCCGGTAGTAATGGTAAAATCACCGTAGGTATTTAGTCCATCATAAAGTCGAGGGTTAAGGGCATCGGCTCGAGAAGTAGCTCCACGTTCTAATAAGTCACTTTGATCACGATAATCTTGTGCAATGAAATCCATTGCTTTTAGGTAGGAGGCATTTACTTTGAATGCTAATTTGTTGTTGAACGCCTGAGCAAATCGGAGGCTGTAACTCTGATACAAGGAAGGGTCCTGAAGCTCACTTTCTAGGTGGTTCACCCCGCTCTTGATGTTCACCGATAAGCCTTGATAATCAAAAGGACTTTTCGAGTTCATGAGCAAAATACCGTTAATAGCATTAGGACCGTACAAAGCTGATGCTGCACCAGGTAGCAATTCGGCACTCTCTAAATCCAATTCCGAAATACCTACTATGTTCCCAACCGCGAAGTTCAATCCGGGCGCTTGGTTATCAATACCATCGATAAGTTGAACAAAACGTGTATTACCATTCGCTGCAAAACCACGAGTGTTTACCGATTTAAAGGTTAAACTTTGGGTACTGAAATCCACCCCTTTTAGATTGCTTAAGGCATCATAGAAGTTTGGTGAACCGGAAGCCCGAATATCCAAAATGTCTAGTTTTTCGATAGATACTGGAGATTTGAGAATGGATTCTTCAACCCGAGAAGCAGAAACTACCACGTCATTCCCAAAAATGGTTTGCTCTTCAAGGACCACCCGAATGTCGCTGACATTATTGTTTTCAATGACTAATTCCTGTGATTGAAAACCCACAATAGAAAATTGTAAGGTAATAGGAGGATCGAGTTGAACCGTAAGATTGAAACGACCATTCATATCGGTCGGTGTACCTACAACCGTTCCTTTTACGACAACGTTAACCCCTGGTAATGGGTCACCGTCTACGTCTAATACCTGACCAGAGACGGTGGTATTCATTTCGAGATTGGAATTCTTGGCCTGAAGTG
>CAKZLH010000206.1 GCA_937125285.1 uncultured Balneolaceae bacterium
CCATAATTTTATGCATATTTGATATTGTATTTTCGTCTGTTCCAATGGCCCGGCGGTAAAAACTATTTCTTCAATGATTTCTTCATTTCTCAAAGCGCTTATTAATCTTCGGAATAAAGTAATCAGAATCATCATCATTGATGATTCGGTTCCTAATGGATCTCAAGAATTCCGAATTTTACCTAAGATTATGGTTAAGCGTTTTCTGTTGACACATGCAGCACTACTCTTAGTGATTATTTTTCTATTTATGTTCACTCCCTTAGGTGGACTTCTTTATAGTAGTCAAGAATCTGAAATCAATAAAAACCTTAGTGCTGTTGTAAATAGAATAAATGCGCTTCAGGACTCTTTACAAGCCAGAGATCAGCAACTTAATCAAATGCAAACGATTATTCGATTAAGTACCGATACCAGCTTGGTCTTAAACGAGCGTTTGCAAAGTTTACGTTTGTATCAAGAAATTCAAGCAAAAGAGGAGCTTTTAGAATCGAATAATCAAGATATCATTTCGATTAGCTCAACAGGGATTTTATCTTCATCAGTTTTGAACGAACTTCCTGTATTTCCAACCTCATATCCGGTAAAAGGAATAGTATCTAGATCGTTTGAACCGGAATTAAATCATTTCGGGTTGGATATAGCGGCAAGAGAGGGAGCTAATGTTCAAGCAATAGAAGATGGGACGGTTGTTAATATAAGTTGGACAATTACGAATGGATACGTACTATCTATACAGCATAAAGGTGGTTACCTGAGTGTGTATAAACACTGTCGAACTATTACCAAAGAAATAGGAGATGTGGTTGTGAAAGGTGATGTCATTGCAAGTGTTGGTAATGCTGGAACACAAAGTTCTGCCTCGCATTTACATGTTGAAATTTGGAAAGAAGGACATCCTCAAGATCCCGAACTTTACTTTCTTAAATAATAACTGAAATCAAATACAAGACATGGCTACTGATAATAATTATCCTTCCGTTAATATATTAAGTGAAGGTTCTGAATTAGAAGGACATTTAAACTCTGAGCATGATGTTAGAATTGGCGGATATTTATCGGGTACGGTTACAACAAAGGCAAAATTAATTGTTTCCGATCATGGTCAAATACATGGGGATGTTAAGGCTATGCAGGTAGATATTGCAGGGAAAGTAGAAGGTAATGTATTTGTAAAACAAAAAGCTGTTTTGCGAACGGGAGCTGTTATTGAGGGTAATATATCTGCAAAAACTTTAGTCGTCGAGGAAGGAGCTATCATTAATGGGTTATGTCGCATGAGTGATGATGCACTAGTTACACCTTCTGATGAATCCGAATTAGTACGTTCTGAAGCTTGATTCTAAGAATGTTCTGAAATAGAGCTAAAAAGGTTAATAAAGTGCTATCAAAGATCATTCCTAAGGCTTACCGTGTATATCTAAGTTTAGGGACCGAAATAGCTGTTTCCTTAGCAGCTCCTATCCTTTTTGGCTATGGTATTGATTCGTATTTAAATACCAGGCCATGGGGATTATTAGGAGGGGTTGTTGTGGGGATGCTTTCTTTTTTAGTGAGAATGATTGTCTTGATACAGAAACTAACTAAAGAGAAAAATACAACGGGAGATTAATTTCTTGAGCAAGCTATCTTCTTTTTTGGGGCGTTATTCTGCACCATCAGTGATACTTATACTCCAGGTTCCAATCCTATTCGTGTACGTAATAGGGAGTCTTTTTTTTCAACAGCTACCCTGGCAAATCGCTTATAAAGCTTACCTAATTGCATTTCTTTTTGTGGCCTCAGCACTTTGGATTTTAGATAAGAGTTGGCAATTGAATGCCAATAAATTCTTAACGGTCTATTATCTTAGCACACTCATAAGATTTATTCTGATTATCACATTAATTGCGGTATCCATTTCTAGGATAAAATTTGATCAAATGTTCTTTACAGTTAATTTGATTATTTCCTATCTTTACAATTCTATAATAGAATTTATACTGATCCATCATAGACTACGGAAAGATTCGTCAAACAATGACTAATTACCTTAAGTTTTTTTACACCTTACTGTTTGTTGTTTTATTGGGAACTGCTAGTGCTTTCGCAGCTGATACAGAAAAAGAATCCGAATCCCCCATTGATATCATGGGAACCGTAGCTGACCATGACTATTTTACCTTTTTTGGTAAAAAATTATACCTACCAAGACTATTTCTTTGGGAAAATGATCTCGGTGAATTACAATTCTCTACTTACAGTAGTACAAAAAAAGCAATAGCCTCTGGTGAATTTGTAGATATTGATCACGTAATTACTCCAGTCACTGGTCACATGGTGATTGATTTTTCACTCACCTCTCATCTTATCTACTTTTGGTTTGGTTTGGGTGCGCTAGCTCTCTTGGTTATGTTTGCAGGATCTCGTTACAAAAAGGGGATAGGATCAGATACAGCTCCAAGAGGAGCAATACAAAATCTCTTTGAGATTTTCTACGAGTTTATTCGGGATGAAGTCGCTAAACCCAATCTAGGTGACAAATACAGAACCTATGTACCTTATTTGTTCACTATGTTCATGTCTATTGCATTCATGAATTCATTTGGCTTGTTACCATGGGCGGCCACTGCAACAGCGGATATTACAGTAACGGCCGTTTTGGCAATATTTACTTTCTTAGTTACCCAGTTCAGTGGGACTAAAGATCATTGGCAGCACGTATTTTGGTTTCCTGGTGTTCCATTAGGGGTAAAATTCTTAATGATTCCTGTAGAGCTCATTGGACTATTTACAAAGCCTTTTGCTTTAGCTATTCGTTTATTTGCCAATATGATGTCCGGTAAAATTATGATTATCGCCATATTAGGTTTAATATTCATTTTTAATGAAATGTATGGCACTGTCGCGGCTTATAGTGTAAGTGTATTATCAGTTGCCATGACATCCATTTTGTATGTGTTAAAGCTTTTTGTGGCACTATTACAAGCTTATATTTTCACTTTATTATCAGCGGTTTTCATTGGTATGGCCGCTGAAGAGCATGAACATGATCACGAACATGATGATCATATTCATGCTGAACCTTCAGTATAACCCTAGAACAAAAAATCAAAACTAATAAATAGATAAAACTATGGGACTATTAGCAGCTGGTATTGGAGCTGGAATCGTAGCAGTTGGTGCTGGAATCGGCATCGGTATGATTGGAAAAGCAGCAACAGAAAGTATTGCACGTCAACCTGAAGCTTCTGGAGATATTCGTGGAGCTATGATTTTGACGGCTGCCTTTATCGAAGGTGTTGCTCTATTCGGTGCTATCATCTGTATCATTCTTGCATTAGGTTAATTCTAAACAAACATCACTATGCTTTATCTTTTAGCTAGCGGAGGTTTACTCTCTTTCAATACAGGATTTGCAATTTGGATTGCAATCTCATTGGTTGTGTTTCTTCTTATAATGATGAAATTTGCCATGCCTCCAATCATGCAGGCACTTGAGGGAAGAGAAACTAAAATTCGTGAGTCACTTGAAGCGGCTGAGGTTGCTTTAGCCAAAGCTGAGGCTATTTCAAAAGACAATGAAAAAGCCTTACGTGAAGCGGAATCCAAAGCTCATCAAATTCGTAAAGAAGCAATGGACGACGCTGAACGAATTCGTAACGAACGAGTTGCTAAAGCTAAAGACGAGGCAGAGCAGATAATTGAACAGGCGAAAGCAGATATTGAGCAGGAAAAGCAATCAGCTTTGGTAACGCTCAGAAAAGAAGTTGCTAATTTAGCAATACAGTCTGCTACTATGATACTTGATGCTGAATTAGACGCTGAAAAAAATCAAAAGTTAGTTGATAATTACATTAACGACCTTACTAAGAATTGATTAAATGACAAGTTCTAAAGCAGCAAAAAGATACGCTTCGGCTCTGTTAGAATTAGCACAGGAACAGAATAATCTTGACGCTATTGTAAGTGATATTGTATGTATTAAGGAAACCATAGATGGTTCAAGAGACTTACAATTACTTCTCAAAAGTCCGATTATTAAACCTGCTGAAAAAACATTGGCTCTAGAAGCAATTTTTGCCAATCATGTTGGACCACTAACACTGCAATTCATATTGCTGGTTTCAAACAAAGAACGAACCATTTTACTCCCAGAGATTACTCGCTCATTCATAAAGCTATATCAAGAAGCTTCAGGAATTATTGAAGTAACACTGACTACGGCTTTTCCATTAGAGGATGACAAATTAGCCCTGATTAAAAAGGCTTTAGAAACCTCTACCAAGAAGAAAGTCGAATTAAATTTAATTGAAAATTCGGCACTTAAGGGGGGCATCACCATACAAATGGAGGATACCGTAATCGATGGTAGTGTTCGTCATAAACTTGAGCAATTAGAACAAACCTTATTATCATAATTCGGTTCTACCGAAATAACCGATCTATATTAAATTAAACAGACATGAGTCAAGTAAGACCCGACGAAGTTTCCGCTATACTAAGAAAACAACTTTCTGGATTCGATAATGAGTCAGACGTATATGATGTAGGTACCGTCCTTGAAGTAGGAGATGGTATTGCCCGCGTATATGGATTATCTCAAGTTCAAGCTGGTGAGTTAGTTACTATTCCAGATGCCAAAAATGAACAGGGTGAAGCTGTTACAGGAATGGTATTGAATTTGGAAGAAGATAATGTGGGTATTGTACTATTTGGATCTTCCAGTGCCGTTGAAGAAGGTCAAACGGTTAAGAGAACCAAGGACATTGCCTCTATATCAGTAGGCGATGGTCTGCTTGGTCGTGTAATAGATCCATTAGGTAATCCACAAGATGGTAAAGGGGCTATAGCGGGAAAAACTGTTCGGGTACCCCTAGAAAGAAAAGCTCCTGGAGTAATTTATCGTGAACCTGTTGCACAGCCACTTCAGACAGGGATAAAAGCCATTGATGCGCTCATCCCAATCGGTAGAGGTCAGCGTGAATTGATCATTGGAGACCGTCAGACCGGAAAAACTTCCGTAGCTATTGATACCATTATCAATCAAAAAGAGACGCAAGATACTGATAACCCAGTATTCTGTATTTATGTAGCGGTTGGCCAAAAAGCGTCAACTGTTGCAGGTATTAAGCAGGCTCTTGAGGAGAATGGTGCGATGGATTATTCAGTAATCATTAACGCACCTGCAAGTTCTGCAGCACCTATGCAGTATATTGCGCCTTTTGCTGGAGCAGCTGTTGGTGAGTTTTTTAGAGATACAGGTCGACATGCTCTTGTAATCTATGATGATTTGTCAAAACAGGCGGTAGCTTATCGTGAATTATCACTCTTATTGAAGCGACCTCCCGGACGTGAAGCTTATCCTGGTGATGTGTTCTATTTACATAGTCGTTTGTTGGAAAGAGCGGCCAAAATCATCAATGACGATGAGGTGGCTAAATCAATGAATAACATACCAGAAGAATTAAAGCCAATGGTGAAAGGTGGTGGTTCGTTGACTTCACTGCCTGTTATTGAAACTCAAGCTGGTGACGTATCTGCTTATATCCCGACAAATGTAATTTCTATTACTGATGGCCAGATTTTCTTGGATACAGATCTTTTCAATTCAGGTATTCGACCTGCTATTGATGTGGGTATTTCGGTATCAAGGGTAGGGGGTTCAGCTCAGGTAAAATCTATGAAAAAACTTTCCGGTACCTTGAAATTGGATTTAGCTCAATATCGTGAGTTAGAAGCATTTGCTAAGTTTGGTTCTGATCTTGACCCAGCGACCCAGGCACAGTTACGAAGAGGTGAGCGTACCGCTGAACTTCTGAAACAGAATGTGTATGAACCATTACCTGTAGAACAGCAAATTGTACTACTTAAAGTAAATGATGAAGGTCTACTTGATAAAATTGCTGTTGAACACATTCAACAGTTCCAAAGTGAATTCATTGAGGTAGTTACTTCTAAATACGAAAAAGAAATGGATAGTTTAGCCAATTCTGGAGTATTATCGGATGAATTTGGCGGGCAAATTGTCGAAGTAGCAAATCAGATCATCGGTCAAATTAACGCTGCGTAATTTTATATGGCCAATCTTCGAGACATACGGAATAGAATTACTTCTGTAAATAATACTCAGCAAATTACGAAGGCCATGAAAATGGTTGCTGCGGCTAAGTTACGTAAAGCCCAAGATCGTATGGTTCAGACTAGACCCTATGCCAATACACTTTCAAAAGTTATAGGGCGTCTTATTCAGGGAGAGCGAATGAATCATCCGCTTCTTAGAACCGTAGATGAGCCAAAGAAATCATTACTTATTGTGGTGGGTTCTGACCGAGGCCTGTGTGGAGGTTTTAATAATAACCTATTTAAAGAAATAGAATCTTTTGTAGGTAAAACATTTTCAGCTAATCATAATGAAGAGCTTGAGCTGGTTACTATTGGTAAAAAAGCAACGGCATATTTTTCTAAACGTGGTTATAAGGTCACTAAATCCTTTCCTGGTTTTTTTGATAATTTGAATTATGAGGATACTGCCAATGTGATTAACGATGCCATGGATGCATTTACTTCAGGGGTAGTAGATTCGGTCTATCTGGCATATAATGAATTTAAATCGGTTATTGCACAAACGCGTAAAGTGGATAGCTTGCTTCCATTAAACGCTGAAGATTTAATTGCAAATGATCAAGTAAATAGTGTACAAAGTGATTATATTTACGAGCCTGATCAAGTGTCTATTGTAAGTGATCTACTCCCAAAGCATATTCGTATGCAATTGTGGAAAGCGGTATTAGAATCAAACGCTTCTGAGCAGGGAGCTCGCATGACGGCAATGGATAGTGCAACCGAGAATGCAAAGGACTTAGAAAGGAGTTTACGATTAAAATATAATCAGGCTCGACAGAGTGCAATTACTACAGAAATTTCCGAAATTGTTTCTGGAGCACAAGCTCTTAGTGATTCTTAAATTTTATTGTTATTGGAGAGTTGGCAGAGTGGTCGAATGCGGCGGTCTTGAAAACCGTTGAGGCGCAAGTCTCCGGGGGTTCGAATCCCTCACTCTCCGCTGAAAAAGCCCCTTTATGGGGCTTTTTCTATGTTAATAATGGGACTCAACACTAATGAAATACTTAACGCGTTATTCTGGTTCATATAATGTGTATCTTATCAAGAGAACTACAAAGCATTTTTAAGCCTTAATGAAGCATATCACGCATATATTATCCATTAT
>CAKZLH010000207.1 GCA_937125285.1 uncultured Balneolaceae bacterium
AAAGAATTGGCTTGATCCTCTTGAAGAGGGGCGATGGCAGGTTTCCAATCACCGTAGAATTGATATACATCAACTTTCCCTTGATTTATATATCCGTTTCCAATGTCGAATTGGCTAGAACCAATGGCTAAGCGGTCACCCACAATGTTGATGCTTGCGCCTAAATACTGTTGCGCTTGCTCACCATACATGGTGCTACCTTTTTGAACCCATGCATCATTTACGAATTCAAATACCTGTGCCATTCCGGCATCTTCTACATCATTTTCGTTTTCATGCTTTACCGCTCCAACGGCTAAAAAGATGCCTTGGGTAGAGGTGCTTAGATCAAGACTAGAACCAAAGTTGTCATCAAAATGAGTTCCTATTAAAGATTCGCCCATGAGAGTCCATGGCACAGAACAATCGGCGTTGGTTTTGTACACCCAAACGCTACCCGCAGATTCAACATCATTCGGATTGTCTTTAGCGGCAGAAACGGCTACTAACACCGAGGGTACGCCATTTACATCTCCTTTAGTGATAGCAATGGCCGTTCCAAATTCAGCAGATCCGTTGGAACCGGGGTAGGTAATACTAGAACAGGAAGCCCATGAGTCATTATTTTTACGATACACACGGACTATACCGGCAGAATTGGGACCTTCGGTATAGCTGTGAGTTACAGCAGAGCCTGCCAAGAACTCTCCATCTCGAGTGATACTTACATCCCAACCCCATTGCTCGTTGTCTTGTCGAGATGGGAGATCGGCTGTTTCGTCCCAGCGTCCGGTTCCGTCGTTAAAATTAAATACTCGTACGTTTCCACCTGCGGAATGATCGTCGCTATCGAAACGGCTACCTACCACGAAGTCTCCTTCGTTGGATATAGCCACGGAGTAACCAAAATAATCGTTGGCATCATTACCACCGAGAATTTGGCCTTTGAGCTCGTAGCCATCATTGCCCAAGGTATAGGCGTAGGCAGCGCCTCTGTTGGTGGTGGTGTTAACCAAATCACCAACATTATTACTTTCAGGAACTCCAATTACTACCCAAGAACCTTTTTGGGCAATATCTACGGAGTATCCAAATTTACTACCGGCATTATTACCATATAGTGAGTCGACAATAACTTGTGCATTTGTGGTGGCTATGGCGGTCAACCATACAAACACCATCATTAACATTTTACTAGCTTTCATTTCTACTTCATTGATTAATGGTTGCCAGATGTTACGTTTTTGTTGTCGGAAATGTTACAAATAGTTGTCGCATAATTTGGAAATAAGCTAGAAAAGTGCGAATGTTAAATATTGTTAAGTCACACATTATCAGTTAACTATCACGCTTAAGGGATATCATGAAAAAGTTATTGTTTGGGATACTATTATTTGGTTTGAATGAATCAGTTTTTGCTCAAGAAAATGATTCAACTATCGTATTTAGTGAGGCGGTAGCAATGGCTCAAGCAGCCTTGGATTCGTTGGGTATTGATGCGGTGATGTTAGGAGGCGAGACCTACTATGGTTCGTTTATGGACGATGAAGAGTATCCAGAGGGAGAGGAGTACGGATTTGAGGATCGATCCATGGGATTGAGAGCGTCGGGAGCTGCTGCGTCGGTGTTTGGTCGACCTTTGGCGATGAGTGAGCATGAGGGAGATAGTTTACATCCGGGTCCTGGTCCTGGGATGGTGATGATGCCGAATGGATATTCGGATTGGTGGAGTGTGTATGCGTATTATACAGAGCTTGATTCGGTGATTGCTTTTG
>CAKZLH010000208.1 GCA_937125285.1 uncultured Balneolaceae bacterium
GCAACAAATGATATGAGCAGCATGAGTGGGAAGGTGTAAGTATCTAAAACACCATCAAAAAAGAACCGAAAGGTTAGAGCCGGTATAAGTCCTCCTACCATACCCCAGAAGAAACCATTCCCATTAAATCGCCACCAATACCATTTCAAGATGTTAGCCGCCACATAACTACCATATAAACCTCCAACAATCCATTGTAGTACGTCATTTACATCTTTTGCGTAAAATCCAATGACAATACTGATGACTACCATGGCTAAGCCAGAAATAATGTTCATGCTTTGGATACGAGCATTATCTGCAGATGGATTTACATATTTGAGGTAAATATCATTTACAATATATGCTTGGGCGGCATTTAGTGTTCCTGCAAATGTAGACATAAAAGCGGCCAGTAGACCGGCAAGTAACAGACCCAACATACCAGCTGGAACAAATTGACTAATGGCTGAAGGAAGAATTTGTTCAAAATCTAAACCTATACCCGGTACCATGAGATCTAGTTGGTCGTAAAAAAGAATAGCTAATACACCAAAGCCAGCAATCATGAAATAACGAATGGGTAATAAAACCACAGAAACAGAACCACTCATTAATGCGGCTTCTCTTTCCGACTTAGTTGAGAGAATCTTCTGCATATCATAGTTTGGAGCAGGGCCTGCCAGACTCACCAGTACTCCTTTGAAGATCATCATCATGAACAAAAGCCCAAAAAGACTAAAGCCATCTGACTCTATTTTTTCTGTTACTTCAGGAATTATTTTAGACCAGTCTAATTCAAGCTCCCAACCGAAAAAAGGACTAATCCACCCATCAGGTACTATTAAAGAACTTCCACTTAAGGCTTTCATTCCAATAACCCCGATAACTATACCGGATATGGCCATAATTAAATATTGAATCAAATCGGTCCAAACAATGGATTTCATGCCCCCTAACAGTGCATAAATAATGGCAAATAGTGTGAAAACGATTCCGTAGAAATGAGGAATAAATTGATCAGGAATATTTACGGGTATAAATTGACTCAGATACTCCCAAGGAATAAATATTTCCATGAACTTACCCAATCCAATAAAACCATAGGTTAAGTAACCTAAGCCCATTATGAGCGCAAAAACAACTACAATGACATGTGATTTTTTCGCGCCGGCATCGCTTCCAAAACGAGTACCAATCCACTCTGCCCCAGTAGTTACATTAGATCTTCGAAGCCACTGAGATAGAAACATCATCAAAAATATCTGATTGAACACCGGCCATAACCAGGGTAACCACATACTCTTAACTCCATAGACAAACAATATGGTAACCATCCAAACTGTACCAGAGATATCAAACATACCTGAGGCGTTTGATAGTCCGAGCATATACCATGGAAGTGATTTACCCCCCAATAAATAGGAATCCTTAGACTTTTGAGCACTCTTCTTGAAAGCTAGGCCAATAACCACCGTACTTAATAAGTAAAGTCCTATTACTAGTATGTCTATAAAGGAAAGTATCATGAATGCGATGTCTTATTTGGCAAATGGAACCGTTTAAAAAGAGATAAAGGCGGTCAACCTTTATCTCATGTGCGTTTTTCAACAACAGAACTATACCTATGGTATATAACAGAATGATTACTTGATCAATGTCATTTTACGTTGCATTGTAAAATCACCTGCTTGAATCTGATAGAAATAAACACCAGAAGCTAGATTTCTAGCATCGAAGCGAACCTGATGCTGTCCTGCTAAACGTGGACCATC
>CAKZLH010000209.1 GCA_937125285.1 uncultured Balneolaceae bacterium
GATATTGAGTTTGACAGTGCTTTAGATTGGTCTGTTTTACAGAATAGAATTGAGGCTGAAGATCTTAGCGTAGAAGAACAAACTCCTATGCTTATAACCTCAAGAGCAACGGCCCTGAATAGAAATATTTCATATTTCTCGCGTATTGCAGCCATTCTTAGTTTGGTTTTTTTGGTTGGATTTTATGGGAGTCAGTTTTTTGTGCAGGTTCCAACAGAGCAGAATGAAGCTGTGCTCAAAGAAATTAGTATGAAAAAGGGGCAAAGAGGCTCAGTAACCTTAAGTGATGGTACCTTGGTTTCACTAAATTCCGAAAGCAGTATTACCTTGCCAGACCGGTTTAAGTCGGATGTACGTGAAGTATATTTGAATGGAGAAGCCTTTTTTGAAGTTGCTAAAAATGAAGAAAAGCCATTTAAAATTTATGTGAATGGAACGGTAATAGAAGTTCTTGGAACTTCTTTTGCAGTGCGAGCTTTCCCAGATGATGAATCCGTACGAACTACGGTCGTTGAAGGTTTGGTTTCATTTAGAAGTCAGGATGAGGATATAAGTGAAGGGGTCTTGCTCTCGGCAGGTGATTTGGGTGAATTCAACCTGAAAAGAAAAAAGATTTCAAAAGAGTTTATAGAGAACTTGGACCCCTACATAAGTTGGAAAGAAGGATATTTGACCTTTGAACAGGCTTCAATGACAGAAGTACGCAAACAGTTAGAGCGTAAATATGACATTGAGGTCGTTTTTGAGGATTCAAACATTGAGTTGCTAGAATTAACGGCGGAGTTAAAGAGTCGTTCTCTTAGAAATGTATTAGAGACTATTTCACTATCTCTAGGATTAGAATTTGAGTTAGACCAAGAAATAGTTCGGTTTAAAAATATTGGGGAATAAAAATTTTGAGTATGGAAGGGCTACATTCAAATATGGATTTTGGAAGCGCTTTTAAAAAGGTGTTTAGCCCTCCTATTATCATGAGTTTACTTACTGAACAAAAAACCAGCAAATGAGGATACCTATGAATAAACAACATGCGAGACCTTGGTCACTGGCAGGAGTACTTGCCTTGGCCTTCGTGCTAGCTATTCAGACTGGTAGCACGCGTGCGAATGCGCAGATGATAACCTCTGCAACGAGTAATCTGAATTATCAGTACTACTCTGTGCAAGATTATTCCGATGCCATCCCCGAGCTACAAACCATCATTACCTTGCAGCGTCAACAGGTGCGAATGGGTGATGTGCTTAAAGAAATAGCCGATAAATCGAATTTAGGCATCGCCTATAATGCCGATTTAGCGATACTTAATAAGCGTATAAATGTGAACGTTAAGAAAGCGACCACAAGTTATGCGTTACAGACCATTTTATTGGGCTCTGGTTATGAAGCAGCTATTTCAAGAAACCGAGAAATTATTTTGATTGCCCAAGCAGAATTGGATCAGGCAGATCAAGAACCAGAAATTGCAGAGGTGTCTGGTCGTGTTACCGATGCCGAAACGGGTGAACCTATACCCGCGGTTAACGTGGTAGTTTTGGGCACGATGATCGGTACCAGTACCGATGCTAATGGTGAGTATTCTTTGAATGTTCCCGATGATGCGGAAGTTCTGCAGTTTAGCTTTTTGGGGTACAAAACCCTTGAAGTAGCTGTGGATGGTCGCTCAGAGGTGAATGTGAGTTTAGAAGCTGATTTATTAGCTCTTGACGATATTGTGGTCGTGGGTTACGGTACCCAGCAGCGTCAAGAAGTAACAGGTGCTATTACCTCTGTTCGATCAGAAGAGATACAGAATGTACCTGTATCTAGTTTTGAAAACGCTCTACAAGGTAGAATGGCCGGGGTAAACGTGGCGGAATCTACTGGTGAGCCAGGTGCTTCTCCACAAATTACTATTCGAGGTACAGGTTCTATCTCGGCTGGTAACTCTCCTCTATATGTTATCGATGGTGTTCCTATCACCACCAATAGAAACCTACAATCCGATATTGGTAGTCAGCGTGGGTCTTTTCAGCCACCAAGTGCTAACCCGCTTGCCACCATCAACCCGAAAGACATTGAGAGTATCGAAGTGTTGAAGGATGCTTCTGCAGCCGCCATCTATGGTTCTAGAGGTTCAAATGGTGTAATTTTGATTACTACTAAGCAAGGAACGGCTGGAAGAACCAGCGTTAACTTTAGTTCATACGTAGGGGTTTCTAGTGCATTCAATACTCCAGAGATGATGAATGCTGAGGAGTTAATTGCTTACACTAAAGATGCTCGTAACAATAACTACCTACAAGAAATTGAAGTTGGGAATCGTCCTGCGAACCCAGACTACAATCCAGATACGAATGCCGGCCGCCCAAACGTAGCTAACTTCCTCATTCCAGAGCAGTATGTGAACTGGGATGGAACCGACACGGATTGGTTGGATTTGGTACTTAGCCCAGCTGCTATGCAGAACTATGACCTATCTATTAGTGGTGGTAATCAAACCACAACCTATGCTTTTTCTACTGGTTATTTGGATCAGGAAGGAATTATTGAAGGATCGGCATTCCAACGTTATACGCTAAGATTGGGTTTGACGCATAAAATGAATGATGATATTACCATCGGGGCGAATATGAATTCAGCCTTAGCTCAGCATGATCGTCTTCCTGCAAACGCTCCCTACTTTGGTCAGCCCCCAGGAATCATTTACTCAGCACTTGTTCATTCGCCTGTAGTAAAGCCTTACAACGAGGATGGCACGATCAATCAGCGTAACAATCAATCATTTTTAGGTGGTGGTACTACAACTGCTAGTAACCCTCTGGCTATTATGGAGTATATAAGCGAAGATATCCAGAACACTCGAATCTTTGGTAACCTCTATACCGATTATAATATCAATGAGAGTATCACCTTTAAATCACTATTAGGTTATAACTTAGAAAGTATTCAACAGTCTTTCTATCGTGGTACGGAATTCTTGTACCGTAATCAAAGCTCTCCACAGCCATTTGCTCAGACAGGAGCTGGAAACTTATTCAACTGGATCTGGGAAAATACGGTGAACTACAACACCACGATTGGAACCGATCATAAAGTGAATCTGGTGGCTGGTTATACGGCCCAGAAAGAGCGTATTGAGCGTAGTAAGATTGAATCCAATGGATTTACCGATGATCAGATTACGACCATAAACGGTGGTATTGTGAACAGTGGGGAAGAAGTGATTGAAGAGTGGAGCTTAGTATCTGCCCTTGCACGTCTGAACTATGTGTTCCAGGATAAATATCTCTTAACGGCTACGGTTCGTTCCGACCGATCTTCTCGATTCGGTGCTAACAACCAGACAGGGATTTTCCCATCGGTATCTCTGGGTTGGAGAGCGAATGAAGAATCATTCCTAAGTGGAGTTGATGAAATTAATGAGTTAAAACTTCGTGCTAGTTACGGTGTTACCGGAAACTTTGAAATCCCCAATTATGGTGCCATCGGTTTATTGAGTGGCGCGAATTATGTAAGTGGTGGTTCTCAGTTAAACGGGGTGGCACCAAGTACCTCTAGTAATGCCGATTTAACTTGGGAAACTTCATACCAAACTAATATTGGTGTGGATTATGCCTTACTCAACGATCGTGTGTATGGTTCGATTGATTACTACACCACCACCACTCAGGATCTATTACTTTTTGTAACGGTTCCTGCCGCGAGTGGATTTGATGTAGCTCTAACCAACATTGGTGAAGTTGAGAATAGTGGTTTCGAATTTTCGGTTACCTCACGGAATATGGTAGGAGCCTTTAATTGGGCGACCGACTTTAACTTTGCCACCAATGAAAATACAGTTACAAAGTTAGGTCCTGAGGGTGACGATATATTAAGTAGCGGCGCTGCAGGTGCACGTCATATTACTCGTGTTGGAGATGCTATTGGTAGCTATTACGGATATGTGGTAGATGGTATTTATCAATCCCAAGCCGAAATAGATGCCGCACCAGTAGATAAATTGGTAGGACCTGGCGGTGCTAGACCTGGTGATTTCCGATTTAAAGATATCAATGGCGATGGTGAAATTACCTCAGATGACCGTACAGTAACAGGTAGTTATCATCCGGATTATACCTTTGGTATTACCAACCGATTTGAATACAAGAATTTCGACTTCAACATCTTTATCCAAGGTGTTATGGGACGTGAAGTTCTTAATTTAACGGCTCGTCACTTAAAGAATGGTGAGGCGAACTTTGGTTCTTATGCGGTGTTGAACGATCGTTGGATTTCTGAATCTAACCCAGGAAATGGCGAGCACCCACGTGCCGACCGTTCTTCTGCCTCTCACGGGAACAACAACCGTCCTTCAAGCTATCAAGTTGAAGATGGTAGTTATGTGAAAATCAAAAACCTATCTTTTGGTTATACCCTACCTGATACATTCTTAAATGGAGCCTTTTCCAGAGCGAGAATTTATACAGCGATGACCAATGTGGCCATTTTCACCGACTATATTGGATTTAACCCTGAAGTTAACCTTCAGGCTAACAGCAGTCTCACCCCTGGGGAAGATTATGGAGCGTATCCATTATCTCGTACCATCCAGGTTGGTATAGACCTCGCATTTTAATAGCAATATCGAACAAGGAATTAGTCATGAAAAAATCATTACTTATACTACTACTTCCCCTACTGTTCATTTCCTGCAGCGAGGACTTTACAGTACTGGGACCCATATCTGAACGAAACGTTGTTAACTATTACAAAACCCAATCGGATTTTGAAGTAGCTATTAACGGAGCATTTGATGCACTACAGTCGAACGGCACTTTTGGTGTTAATTACGTACTGTTCATGGAAATGCGTGCCGACAACACCGCAAATGGTGGTGGGGCAACTGGTCTTGCGGCTACTCTTGAGCAGCTGGATCGTTTTGAGGAAATTGCAACCGCAGGTGAATTGAATAGCACATGGATTGCTAGTTATGATGGCATCGCACGTGCGAATACCATTATCTCTAGAATCGATGGGGTAGATTTTACCAGTGATGACGTAAAGAACCGAGTTAAAGGTGAAGCCCTCTTCATCCGCTCGTTGCTTTATTATCACCTAGCTGTAATTTTTGGCAATGTGCCTTTGATTACCGAAGAAGTCACCGCACCTCAGAACATGAACCTAAATCAATCACCGGCTTCTGCCGTATATGCGCAAATAGCTACTGATTTGGCAACTGCTGAAGGTCTGTTACCTGCTACTGGACGAGTCAGTTCAGGTGCTGCTGCAGCATTACTGGGTCGTGTGCATCTACAGGCTGGTGATAAAGCGTCGGCTGTAGCACCACTTAAGAGAGTAGTAAATTCTAATACCTACGCATTAGAAGCTAATTATTCCGATATCTGGGGTCCTTCAAATGAAGGCAGTAGCGAAATCCTCTTTCAAGTGGAGTACATGAGTGGTAACGTAGGTGAGGGTAGTTCCTATACCGATATGTTCACTGCTTCTGGTGTTGCCGGAGGAGTAGGCGGAGGTTCAGCACCTCAGACTGTTACCGATGATTTCATTGCTTCTTATGAAGCTGGAGATCTTCGTCAAGCAGCAACCTTATCGGATAGTGCTACGGTTGAAAAATATGAAGATACTCCTTCTTCACCATTCGATTCGGATGTGAATTGGGTGGAAATCCGTTATGCGGAAGTTCTTCTAAATTTAGCCGAAGCTGTTGGAGAGGGTGCCGAAGGGTACGGATATATCAATCAAGTGCGCGCTCGAGCTGGTTTAGCCGCTATTGATGGAACCACTCCAGGTACCTATGACGAAAAATTACTCCAAGAACGAAGAGTCGAGCTCGCGTTTGAAAACAAGCGTTGGCCAGATCTACTTCGTTTCGGAAAAGCGAAAAGTGTGATGGCCTCACACTTAGGAATAGGCGAAGGTGCGGTAAC
>CAKZLH010000210.1 GCA_937125285.1 uncultured Balneolaceae bacterium
CCCATTGGGCATCTTTGGTTGCTAACTGCACATGTTCTGTTAGGCGAAGCATGCACTCATCCACTTCCTTTTGAGCTTGGCCTGAATTTTTACAATGAGTTGCAATTTCATGATGACGATCGGCGATTTGTTGGAGCAATTTTTTTACTTCGGAGGCGGTAGTAGCATATTTGGATAACTCTACCAAATCATTAGTAGTGCCAGAAGTTGCGCTTATAACGATCCATCGGCGTTCTGGATCATCGGTAATGATGCCAGCGCTACGACTCATCGCTTCGTAGGAACCGACGCTTGTCCCTCCGAATTTAGAAACGATCATGATAGTTTTAGAGTGAATGAAAGTGAATTCGTAAAATACGGAGCAAAATGTAAATAGACATCCTTTATTTATATATTCAGCAGATATCGAATATTTCACACGCTACTAACCATCTATACCGAAAATCACATGCCTTTAATAACGAATGATGCCATTGCTTTTGGGTTACTCATGCTAACCTTAGCGGGTATTTTTGCAACCGCACAAAGCTCCCATCCATTTTGGAAGAAATTCTACACTTTTGTGCCCTCTTTATTACTCTGCTATTTCATACCATCTATTTACTCAACTCTAGGTTGGATCGATCCTGCCGAATCACAATTGTATTATGTGGCTTCTCGTTATTTGCTGCCGGCATCACTGGTCCTTTTAACCCTCAGCATCGACCTCAAAGCCGTTCTTAACTTAGGCTGGAAAGCCATCGCGATGTTTGTCACAGGAACGCTAGGCATCATACTTGGCGGTCCCATTGCCATGATGCTGGTATCTATTATTGATCCGGGTATTTTACAGGCTAGTTCGCCAGATAATGAAATTTGGAAAGGACTTGCGACGGTGGCCGGTAGTTGGATTGGTGGAGGGGCCAATCAAACCGCCATGTTAGAGGTATATCAGCCCAGTTCTTCACTCTTTTCGGCCATGGTTACTGTGGATATTATTATGGCCAATTTATGGTTGGCATTTCTGCTCTACGGTGCTGGTATATCCGAAAAAATTGACCGTTGGCTTGGTTCGGATACCTCAGCCATTACCAGCCTCAGAAAACAGGTCCAAGATTATCAGGAAAAAATAAAACGAATTCCCAGCCTGTTTGATCTCATGAAAATCCTGGCCGTTGCTTTTGGAATTACAGCTCTAGGACATATTATAGGAGATAATCTAGCTCCATGGATTACCGAAAACGCACCTAGACTTCGAGAATTTAGTCTCGATTCTGCTTTCTTTTGGATTGTGGTCACCGCAACTACCGGCGGTTTATTGGTTTCATTCACCAAGCTTCGAAACTTAGAAGGAGCTGGGGCGTCAAAATTAGGGAGCCTATTTCTGTACATCTTGGTCATGACCATCGGTTTAAAAATGGACTTAACCGCCTTCGTAGAGGAACCTTCTTATTTTCTCATCGGAATCATTTGGATTCTTGTTCATGTGCTATTGCTACTCATTGTAGCTAAATTTATAAAGGCTCCACTGTTTTTTGTGGCTGTAGGAAGCCAAGCCAATGTGGGAGGCGCCGCTTCGGCACCCATCGTTGCCTCTGCATTCCACCC
>CAKZLH010000211.1 GCA_937125285.1 uncultured Balneolaceae bacterium
TTAGAAATTGTGAGCACCGATCAAATGCCGAGTTCCGCCACCGATTTCGCTTCGGCTTTGGAAGTTGCCGAGCAGGCTTTTAGCGCCCTAGACTCCGAGGAGCAAGAAAATCCCAGTGCCAGTACGGCTGCCCGCGTATTACTCATTATCTCCGATGGAGAAGATCATGAACAGGAATACGAGGACGCGCTTACATCCCTAACCGACTCTCAGGTTTCCATCTACACCTTGGGTATTGGTACTACAGCCGGAACCACCATTCCGCTTTATGAAGTGGGAACGGGCGCTTTGGTGGGCTATAAACGAGACCGGCAGGGTCAGGTGGTAACCACGGCTCTCCAGCGAGAAATGCTTCAGAAAATTGCGAGCCAAGGTGGGGGTAGTTACTACCAAATCGATCGAGGAAATTCGGGTATAGATGCCTTTCTTGCCCGGGTCGATGAGCTCGAACAAGGCGAGTTCTCCTCTCAAGAGTATGCCGATTTTAAGGACCAATATCAGTGGTTGGCCGGTTTAGGGTTATTATTATTCCTACTAGCATGGATAATCCCTGGTTTTTCAAAAAAACAATTTTCTTTTTCGGGTTAGATCACCCTAGCCAAGCCAACAAACCTATATGACTCAGAAGAACGTAGATCATAACCCGATAAAGCGCCCGTTACCAACCAAAGCCATACGGCTTTTTGTTACGGATTTAGACGGCTGTATGACCGTCCCTTTTGAAACTCCGAACTGGCCGGATTACACGCAGATTCGTGCCTTGCAACTCCAAAGCCAAGAGGATCCAAGTATCCCACCTATGAGCATTTGTACGGGTAGGCCCATGCCTTACGCTGAGGCGCAGGCCCAGTTTTTGGGGATTCGCTTGCCGTTTGTATTCGAAAGTGGGGGCGGCCTGTACGATCTTACAACGAACATCCTCACCTGGAACCCTATTGTGACCGAGGCTTTAAAAGCCGACATCGATGCCATTCGCAGTTGGGCGCAGTGTGAGATATTCCCGAACTTGCCGGGTGCCATACCTGAGTTCGCCAAGTTCACTGATGTGGGGCTCATCCATCGTGACTCTTTGGTCATTGATCATATTTACGCCCTTGCCACCACTGAAATAACCGCCCACTTTCCAAGTTTTGAGGTGCACAAGACCGATGTTTCGGTGAATATTATTGTGAAGGAAGCCAACAAGGGTAGGGGGCTGGAACTCTTGTCCGAAACGCTGGATGTTCCTTTGGACCAGATAGCCTATATTGGAGATTCTAGCGGGGACATCCCAGGTCTAGAGCGTGTGGGTATGGCCTTTGCGCCCCAAAATGCGCAGCCTGCGGTGAAAGAGGTATCCCATTTGGTAACCGAGTCCAATGCAACGGCTGGGGTCTTAGAGGCCTATCACTGGATCATACAACATAACTTGCGTGTTTGAGCATGGGTATAGATTAAGGCATATATAAGGTGTAATTATGAGCAAAG
>CAKZLH010000212.1 GCA_937125285.1 uncultured Balneolaceae bacterium
TTACATTCTTTTGCTTGGGGATTAGATTACCCAGGAGTGACCAATTTAAATGGGCGTCAAATTCTTTGGGGTGGTTCTACGGCTGGCCCTCGGGCTGTTCCAGGCAACTATACTGTTAAAATGTATGTAGGAGGAGCATTGGTTGGAGAACAGGAATTTGAGGTCAAGAAAGATCCTCGATTAACCGAGATATCTCAGCAAGACCTCGTAGAACAGTTTGAATTGGTTCAAACCATTAATGCTAAACTGGACTCTACTCATAAGGCCATCAACAAAATTCGCAGTGTTCGAGAAGAACTTCGTGAGCAGATGGGCACCCTTGGTTCCGACGAGCGCTCCAAAGCGATCAGAGAACGGGCTCAAACAATGATGAAAGCCATGACCGAAATTGAAGAGGCCCTGCTTCAAACCAAGGCCGAGGCTACTCAGGATGTTCTCAATTTCCCCATACGTTTGAACAACAAATTAGCCGCACTCAAAAGCACGGTGGCTACCGGATACGGTCGACCCACGGCGCAACAATACGAAGTGTATGAGGACTTAGCTGCCAAGACCGATGTACATTTGATACGGTTGCAAAAAATTTGGGATGGGGAGTACACCGATATCCTTGAAGAGATTGAAAACCCCGTAGTTCCTATTAATAAAGACTAATTAGATTCGTACCTTACAGGAAATGACCAAAGAAGCATTTCCTGTAACCGGTATGAGTTGCGCAGCGTGCGCTTCTAGTGTTGAGAGCATTCTTTCACATACCGAAGGGGTGCGTTCCGCCGAAGTCAATTTTGCCACAGGCTTGGTTTGGGTAGATTACGAAGCCACTTTACACCCCTCCGATCTCCATCAGGCGCTCGAAAAGGTGGGATATGGTTTATTGTGGAGCGAAGATGGAGCGGGCGATGAATTGGCCGAAGCTCAGGAAAAAGCTCAACAAGCCTATTATAAAAAGGTAAAAACCAGAACCGTAGCTACCATACTATTAAGTATACCCGTAGTAGTCTTGGGGATGGGATTTATGGATTGGGCGCCCGGCCGATGGATTTCTCTTCTCTTCACCGTACCTGCCCTTTTTTATTTTGGTCGTCATTTTTACGTTAATGCCTGGAAACAAGCACGGCATGGCCAGTCGAACATGGACACTTTGGTGGCCATGAGTACGGGGATAGCTTTTCTATTTAGTCTGTTCAACACCCTTTTTCCCCAGGTGCTGGCGTCCCGAGGGTTTGAAGTTCATGTTTATTATGAAGCCGCGGTGGTTATCATTGCTTTTGTATCCCTGGGCAAATGGCTAGAGGAACGCGCAAAATCCCAAACCTCTTCAGCCCTTAAAAAACTCATGGGATTACAGCCCAAAAACGTTCAAGTATGGGTTCCCAATGATTCTACAGACGAATCTTTTCGGGTTGAAACCATCACGTCCGGCTCTCAACATTTTGACCCAAGTTCCGGAAGTATTGAAACCTACCCTGTTAAATGGGTAAAAGAGCAACAGATTATTTTAGTGCGCCCCGGAGAGCACATTCCTGTCGATGGCCGGTTGCTTCACGGACAGTCCTATGTCGATGAGAGTATGATAACGGGGGAACCCGTGGGTGTTTTAAAGCAAGCAGGAGATCAGGTTTTTGCGGGTACCATCAATCAAAAGGGAAGCTTTTATTTTGTGGCCGAAAAAGTAGGCGCAGCAACCTATTTGTCTCAGATCATTGCGCGCGTCCAAAGTGCACAGGGTAGCAAAGCCCCCGTTCAAAAGTTAGTTGACCGCATAGCTTCTGTATTTGTACCAACGGTTCTGTTAATATCTATTGTCACCTTTGCAGTGTGGTTGCTTGTGGGAGGTGAAGGCATGCTCATTCACGCAATACTCTCATCGGTTGCCGTGCTCGTGATTGCATGCCCATGCGCTCTAGGCCTAGCGACACCGACCGCCATCATGGTGGGCATTGGGAAAGGAGCCGAGCATCAGATACTTATTAAAGATGCCGAAAGTTTAGAGCTCGCTCACAAGGTAGATACCATCGTACTTGATAAAACGGGAACACTTACCGAAGGACGCCCTAAGGTAACCGACGAATATTGGTTTGATGACCATAATCAAGCCTACTGGAAAGCACTTATATGGCAACTTGAACAGGCATCAGAACATCCCTTATCGGAAGCATTTGTAGCCTATTATCAAAATGACCATGAAGCTTATCAGGATACTCTAAGCATTGAGGCATTTGAAAGCATTACGGGCAAAGGTCTACAAGCTAAAGATCATCGAGGAAATACCCTTCATATAGGCAGCCTAAGTTATCTCAAAACTCTATTACCCGAGAATTTTTCACGGGTTGAAACTATGCAGCCCATGCTCTCCACTTGGCAAGAGGAGGCAAAAACGGTGATAGCTTTTGCCGTAAATGAATCGATTATTGCACTATTTGCACTAGCAGATACCTTGAAAGAACATTCTAAGTCTTCCATAGAAGCACTTAAAAAAGATGGTTTACGAGTAATCATGCTTTCTGGAGACAGTCAATTTACGGCCAATGCCGTTGCTAAGGAGCTAGGGATCACGGAAGTTTGGGCGGAAATGCTACCCGAAGATAAGGCGCAGAAAATTCAAGCCCTTCAACTCGATGGGCATAAGGTAGCCATGGTAGGGGATGGCATTAATGATTCAGAAGCACTTGCGAGTGCCGACGTGAGCATTGCAATGGGGCAGGGTTCGGATATCGCCATTGATGTAGCAAAACTAACCCTTACCTCGTCCGATCCAGCACTCTTAGCCAAAGCGTTCCGTTTGTCGCATGATACGGTAAAAGGAATCCGTCAGAATTTATTTTGGGCATTTATATATAACGTCATAGGAATTCCTATAGCTGCCGGGTTGTTATATCCTATAAATGGCTTTCTGCTAGACCCAATGATAGCTGGGGCTGCGATGGCCTTCAGTTCTGTTTCCGTAGTAAGTAACAGTTTACGGTTGAAAACCAAAAAGCTTTAACACTAGATTCATTTGTATCATGTCTCACATAACCTTTAGTTCCAATATCGCCTGTAATGGATGCCTTTCAAAAGTTCAGCCAATTTTAGATGAATTAGAGGGCGTAAGTTCATGGGAAGTAGACTTAGAAAGTCCCGAAAAAATTGTAACGGTTGAAACGACCACATGCGAAGCCGAAGAAATCAAACAAGCGGTTGCTACTGTGGGTTATAAGCTTGTCGAAAAAGAATAGTAGCGCCTAGTATTATCGCTCTGTTTTCTATTGGTTTAATACTAAACCCTACTGAATATTCGTTTGCCCTGTTAAAAAAATGAGGGTTACCAATGGATACGATAGGGAATGAATCAACAAGCTTAGAAGAGCCTACCCCATCAAAAACAACAAGCTCGGTCGGCGGTCAAATTCGTTATGCACAACGAAGACGCGTGATACTACTTTTTGGATTTACAGGAGTGCTCTTTGTGGCTCTTTTTAGTTGGGTACTTGGCCCTTCAATTAAAGAGTTTCTCGCCTTTAAGGCTCAACATAGAAACGACACCGTTACTACTTTAACCCAAGCCTATGATTTATTCATGGCCGATTTAGACTCTATTGTTGCGGGTCAATTGGGTTCCTATGAAAGCGCACAAGTATTGGAAATCGATACCGAGGGAATGTATAGAGTTCAGGGGTTAAACCCAGAACAAGCCCCCTATCTTATAGGTCAAATCGTGCGAAAAACCTCAGAAAAAATTGAGCCCGAACAGTTGCCAAACCTACTTAGAGATGAGCAGTTTCAAGATACGCGCATCCGATTTCCAGAAGCTGAACTGAGTTTGTTTTTAGATCAATCGGCCCAAGTGAATATAGATGCTATTTCTATGGCCAAAGCAGGTCTAGGCAGTCAGGATAAACTCAATTTAGTATACGAAAAAGCATTTTCAGCAGTAGGAACAAGGGACTGGTTTCATTTTGATCAATGGCAATCCATGGTACAAGACTACGGATTAACCGAACAAGACAGTCTTTGGGTCATTGAGCAGGTGGAGGTAAAAAAATTCAAATATTCGGTTTTTCAACGAATAGAAGGAAGTTTTTCGGCAACGCCCACTCCGGTTGTTGCCATTGGTGGTGAGGTTTATCAACAATCGGGCAGTGAACGAAATATTTATGAGGTCTTTATACAAATGAGTCGTTTGAGGTTTCCTAGTGAAGAAAATCCTATAGCAGAGCAGGTGGATCAAAATGAATGGTATGATTGGAGAGCAGAGGAAATGAATCTTGATACTGGCTCCGGCTCTAAAGGTTATTTGGTTTGGAATGATTAAACAGTATTATTCTTTGCAGACGTGTTCTGCTTAATCGAATAATAGATACTAGCTTTAAATACCAGACAAATGACCGTAAATGATGTGTTGTATCTTCTTCAGTCTAAGGCAAGCTCTGAGCATGCCGAAGTCGCACAACGGTTTTTTAAAACCGGAAAAGGTGAATACGGAGAGGGTGATATCTTTTGGGGTATTCGGGTGCCACAACTGCGCACCATTGCCCGAAAGGTTTATCGGGAATTGGATGAACAGAGCTGGTTGGATTTAATGACTCATGAAGTTCACGAAGTCCGACTAACCGCATTATTTATACTCACACATTGGTATGAAAAGGCTAAAACAGTCGAGCAAAAAGAGCATTTCGCACATCTCTATATCGAGCATAGAGCTTTTGTGAATAACTGGGATTTAGTTGATACCTCCGCTCATAAAATATTAGGAGATTGGTTTTGGGATAGAGACCGTTCTTTACTCATAGAATGGGCTCAGTCGAGTGATCTTTGGGAGACTCGCATTGCGGTAGTTACGACCTACAGGTTTATAAAAAGAGGAGACTTTTCCACCATCCTACATATGGCAGATCTTCTGTTGAATCACCCTCATGACCTTATTCATAAAGCGGTAGGTTGGATGTTACGAGAAGCCGGGAAAATGGATGAATCGGTACTCTTAGAGTTTTTAAATAATCACTATACGCAGATGCCACGAACCATGCTTCGTTATGCTATTGAGCGTTTAGAAGAACCCATCCGTCTATCCTATCTTTTAGGAAAAGTAAAAAATTAATACATCCACTTACCCTCCTTTTAAATAGCTGTATATTTATACATGCCTAGGAATCAGCTATTAAGGTTTACATTCGTCCTGTTCGGTCTGTTTTTTCAGTTTGTCTCAGGAGCGCTTTACGCCCAAACTCTTCGAGTTTTGGATGCGGACGATCAACGCCCGATTGCAGGTGTTGCTTTTTGGGCACCTAACCAAGCCATGTATGAAGTAAGTAATGCCGATGGGGAATTGAGTATAACCCGGTTCAAAGGCTTAGATAACATTCAAATAAACGCCGTTGGTTATCGCCCGCTTTTGCTTAGTTATGAGCAGCTCCTGAATACCCTACCCGCGCTCATTCTTTCCAAAGAATCTGTGCAGTTAGAAGATTTGGTGGTGTCAGCAACCCGGTGGAGGCAAAATTATACTACCGTAGCGCAAGCCATAACCGTTATTGACCCCCAACAATTAGAGGCGCAGCAGCCTCAAACTATGGCCGACGCACTGGGATTAGGTGGAAAGGTATTTATTCAAAAAAGCCAGCAAGGTGGGGGGAGCCCGATGATCCGTGGTTTTGCCACCAATCGATTATTGTATACGGTTGACGGAATACGGATGAATTCAGCCATTTTTAGAGCGGGAAATATCCAAAATGTGATCAATCTGGACCCATTTGCTATGGAGCGAACAGAGGTATTGTTTGGCCCGAGTTCGGTGATGTATGGGAGCGATGCTATTGGTGGAGTTATGAGTTTTGAAACCATAACACCATCTTTGGCCATTGATTCAACCCTCCATTGGTATAACCCCAAAACTTCAGGCCGGGCGTCTATCCGTTCAACCAGTGCAAATAATGAGCAGACCGGTCACATAGATCTTCGTCTATCTTGGCAAAAGTGGGCTTGGGTTGGCAGTGTAAGCCGTTGGAATTATGATCATTTAAAACAGGGCGAAAATGGACCTGACGAGTATGTAAAATCCACTTATGTAGAAGAATGGACAGGCTCATTTACTAGTATTATGCCCGGCGAAGTGCCTGATAAAGTGCTCACGCAATCCGATCCATTAGTTCAAAACCCATCAGGTTATACCCAGTGGAATACGATGCAGAAACTACGTTGGAAACCCACTCAAAATCTTGAATTGAATTATGGGTTTCACTTCTCGGAAACCTCTGAATACGGTCGTTACGATAGGCACTTGAGAACACGGAATGAATTACCTCGCTATGCCCGATGGGACTATGGTCCGCAAGCCTGGGATATGCATGTCTTTTCGGTAAACCACAGAGGTACCGACCGTCTGGGTTTATACGATGAATTAGTGATAAAAACAGCGCTTCAAACCTTTAAAGAAAGTCGAATCACCCGAAATTTTGGAAGTCTACAAGAACAACATCAACTAGAAGAAGTACAGGCAACGTCGGTACAATTGGACGCCATTAAATGGTTTAAAAATGATCATATTCTCAGTTATGGTGCCGAATGGGTTGTAAACGATGTGCAATCTACTGCATTTGAACAGAATCTGGGGAGCACCCAAACCCAAGGCATTTTACCGCGTTACCCAGATGCCTTATGGAGTTCTGTTGCGATGTTTGCGCATAGTGATTGGGGGTTAAAAAAGAAGCTAAGACTTCAGATGGGACTTCGGTTCAACGCATTTTCTGTAGATGCTAATTTTGCCAACTCCGATGTGTTCCAATTATTGGTTCAGGATCGAGCACAGCTAAATGACCAAGCATTGGTTGGCTCCATTGGCTTGATTTCGCGTCCCAATGACGATTGGATCATTAAATGGACCATGGGCACCGCCTTTCGCGCACCCAATGTAGATGATATGGGCAAGGTGTTTGATTCAGAACCCGGCGCTGTGACGGTTCCCAATACAGATCTTGAAGCAGAATATGCCTGGAATGCCGATTTCGGGGTGGCGCATAAGGTAAATGCCGGAATCAAATTAGAAGTCAATGCGTATTGGACCCGCTTAAATAATGCCATGGTGCGTCGAAATTTCTTACTCAATGGCCAATCAACCATGCTTTACGATGGTATTGAAAGTCAGATACAAGCGATACAAAATGCAGCCTATGCCCGGGTGTATGGGGTTCAAATGTCACTAGATGCTGAGATCACTAAGTATTGGAGAATTTCATCGAGTATGAATGTGCAAAATGGAATAGAAGAACTCGATGACGGCAGCACAAGTCCGGCACGACATGCGGCTCCTGTTTTTGGAGAAAACGGACTGTACTATGAGAAAAATTCTTGGAGCTGGGGCCTGATTCATCGTTTTCAATCCGAAAAAAGTTATGAGAATTTACCCGTGTCTGAGCGGGCGAAAACGGAAATTTACGCAACAGATACTCAAGGTCTACCCTATGCCCCAGCTTGGCAGGCACTTCATATTCACGGAAAATGGGAATTCAATGAATGGTCACAGCTTTTGATTCGGTTAGAAAATGTGACCGATCAGCGCTACAGGCCTTATAGTTCAGGAATATCTGCGGCGGGTAGAAGTATTCAACTCGGGTTAAATGTTCGCTTTTAGCGAAAGACGGCCTTTACACACCGCCCATTAATGGTTCGTTTATAGCCCGAATACTAGAATTGGGTAAGCCCTCTGGGTGATTCTCTTTTATAAACTCAATGGTTTCGAGTACAAGTTCAAGATGAAGTTTTTTAGAGCGGTTATAAAACTCTTGAGCTTGTGCGCTTAGTTTGGGCTTTCCGTGAAGCGGTTTATCGCTTACGCTAAGTAAGGTGGCATGAGGAACCCGGTAACGGAATCCGTTGGTTGCGACCGTTGCCGACTCCATATCTATGGCAACACTTCGGCTTTGGTGGATGCGTTGCACCGTATCTTTTGCCGAAAACTCCCAGTTTCTGTTAGCGGTGGTAAACACCGTACCTATACGATGCTCAATGCCATGTTTGTCTAGGGCTTGTTTTAGGTAACTATTCAATAGGTAATTGGGGATTACTGGGTTTCCTATAGGAAAGACATCATCTAGAACCCGATCGTCTCGGTA
Source organism: uncultured Balneolaceae bacterium (assembly GCA_937125285.1). Taxonomy (GTDB): domain Bacteria; phylum Bacteroidota; class Rhodothermia; order Balneolales; family Balneolaceae; genus UBA1275. The sequence goes on from CAKZLH010000212.1 coordinate 8,091, forward strand.
ATATCCATTGGCCAACACAAAATCACCGATATTTTGATGGTTTCTGAGACCTCCACAATGCCCTACCATAATCATCGCATCGGGCCGAAATACGCTTACATGATCGGTGATGGTCTTGGCATTAGAGGGTCCAACGCCGATATTAATTAAGCTAATACCGGTGTTATTTTCTTGTACCCAGTGATACGCGGGCATTTGAACCGATTCACTATGTGGTAAAATGGCATCAGGAAATTTCTCTTTAAACACCTCTACGTGCATATCGTAGTTGGTGAATAGAATATATCGTTGGAAATGCTTCGGATCGGTGCCTGTGTAGTGTAGTAATCGATTGATGGATAAATCGACTCGTTCTGGACTAAAAAGAAAGAGTTTTTTCTTGGTAAAGTCCCATTCTTCTTCATCCATATGAGATAAAAGATTAGGGTCATTTAGGGCAATACGCTCTCTCTTTTGACTTAAAGTTACCGTAGCACCTTTTTCTAGTAAGCGAAAAAGCTCCCTTTTCAGATACCACCTGAATACCTTGGGATGGGCCATTTCTCCGGTGAGTCTTGGATTATATTTAGAGTACTCGCGGAAAATTTCAAGATGCGGATAAAAACCATCTTCAAAAAGGGCGTCCATTTTATCGCACACCGTGCGAACTTCTTGCTCGCTAAAGGAATCGGGGGATATGGTATATATTTTCTTCATGGGTAAATATAAAGATTTTTCTTTTCAGGAGATAGTCCCGTGATTTTGTTTGAAATAACCCTAGTTTGAAGCGCATGTGAAATAAATCAAAGAATGATGAAAGCTTCCTTTACTTTTACTATCGAACCATGGCAAACGGTTTCCGAGGAACTCGTACAAGCGACGAATATTTTCGATTTGTATCAGACTAAAATGCGTTTGGAATCGGAAAATCATGAAGCGAGTTTTTCTGTACTAAAAGCACCCGATTGGATTAATGTAATGGCACTGACTGTAGATGAACAGGTGATTCTAGTTGAACAATTCCGATATGGGATTGAAGAACCCACCATGGAGCTAGCTGGTGGAGTTTGCGACAAAGGTGAGGCGCCGTTGGAAACCGCAAAACGAGAATTATTAGAAGAAACGGGTTATGCCACAGATCAATGGGTAAGTTTAGGTAAGGTGAGTTCCAACCCGGCTATGCAAAACAATTATACTCACAGCTATCTGGCGACACAGTGCATCAAAGTGTCCGAACAGAAGTTAGATGGAAATGAGCGCATACACGTGCATCTTCTTCCCATACAAGATTTTTTAGATTATGTGCATCAAGGCATTATACACCATTCACTGGTGGCAGCAACTACCGCTAAGTACTTATTGCATCAAAGAAGTCAGTCGCTATAAATCGATGCTAAGGAACACAGTGAACGATTTGTAATGATGTAGCCGTTTAGCTGAAGTGAAACAAATGTTAATAAGAATAAAAAAGTATGATTTCAGTTGGAGAGCAAATAAATACTAATTTCACTGTAAAAGCTGTGCATGAAGGCCAAGAACAAGAGGTTTTATTCTCGGAACTTCTTACAAAACCTACCATTGTTTCGGTATACATGAAAAACAATACGAGTAGTTGTGATCGTCAAACCGCCAGTCTAGCAGAACATGCTCCTTGGTTCGCCGATCAGGGATACCAATTAATGGCCCTTAGTAAAGACACCTGTGGGTCACATAAAAAATATGCCGAAAAGCAGGGCATCACATTTACATTGGTATCGGACCCTGAAAATCTATTTGCAGTAGCCACGGATTCCATGGTAGAAAAAAAGATGTATGGTAAAGTTTATGAAGCCCCATCAAGGTCTGCCTTTGTTATTGACACAGATGGTACTATTTTGGCGGTGATTGACAAAGTGGATACCAAGGCACACGCTGAGGAACTAAAAACTCTTATTCAATCACTCTAACCTTTTTAGTTCAAAAGTGTTATCCTTAGTAGCCAACTGTTTTAAATCCTGTTTATCCTAGTCTGAACATCTATGAAAAGACTCGTAATTGTAGAATCTCCAACAAAAACCAAGACCATAAGTAAGTACTTACCTAAGGGTTATGAAGTAGATTCTTCAATGGGGCATATTCGAGATTTACCATCTTCTGCTAAACTGGTTCCTGCAAAGTACAAAAAGGAAAGCTGGTCAAGTTTGGGTATTAATCCCGATGATCGATACTTTGCGATTTATGTGACTCCACCAGATAAAAAGAAGATTGTAAAACGCTTGAAAGATAAGCTGAAGGGTGTGGATGAACTTATATTAGCAACAGACGAGGATCGAGAGGGCGAAGCGATATCCTGGCATCTTTTAGAGGTGTTGAAGCCAAAAGTACCGGTGAAGCGAATGGTTTTTCGTGAAATAACCAAGGAAGCGGTGCAAAATGCGCTCGAAAATACTAGGGACATTGATATGAACTTAGTATATGCCCAAGAAACTAGACGCATACTGGATCGGTTAGCCGGTTATACGGTATCTCCATTGTTATGGAAAAAAATTGCTCCCGGACTCTCTGCGGGACGTGTTCAATCCGTGGCTGTTGAATTTATTGTTCAGCGAGAACGAGCGAGGATGAAATTCAAAAAAGGCCGGTACTATGATTTACAGGCTATTGTCCAAAAGCAAGGAGAGCAAGACGAATTCAAAGCAGACCTCACCCATGTAGAAGGCACGCGTGTCGCCAGTGGAAAAGATTTTGATGAAGATACAGGCGGATTGAAGAAACCAGGTTCCGTTGTCCTGTTAGACGAATCAGCCGCTAATGACTTGGTTAACCAACTCAAGACGGCCGAATGGAAGGTTCAAGACGTTGATGTGAACATTCAAAAAAGAAACCCGGCTCCTCCATTTATTACTTCCACTCTTCAGCAAGAGGCGAATAGAAAGTTTGGATTTTCGGCGCGAGATACGATGAGTGTGGCACAGAAATTATACGAAAAGGGTTTTATAACTTATATGAGAACAGACTCTACCCGTCTTTCTGGTCAGGCCATTGAAGCGGCTAGAGAAGGTATTTTGGATCAATACGGCGAGGAGTATTTGTTTGAGCGTGTTCGAAATTACACGGCAAAAGGTAAAAGTGCTCAAGAAGCTCATGAGGCCATACGTCCTGCTGGCTCACGTTTTGTAATGCCGGAGCAATCGGGTCTTAAAGATCGAGAACTTAAATTGTACGATTTAATTTGGAAGCGCACCATTGCCACCCAAATGGCGGAAGCCAGTTTAGAATTTACTAATGTAAGTATTGACGCCCTCGTGCAAGGCACCCCTAAAGCTACTTTCCGAAGCAGTGGCAAGAAGATCATATTCCCCGGTTTTTTCAGAGCCTATGTGGAGGGAAGCGATGACCCTGAAGCGGCTTTGGAGAATCAGGAACAGTTTCTACCTGAACTTCAAAAAGGGGATGTGACCGATTTACAGGATTTGGCATTCAACGAACACGAGACCAAGCCACCTGCTCGATATACCGAGGCGACACTTGTGAAAGAACTCGAGAAAAGTGGAGTAGGAAGACCGAGCACTTATGCGGCGGTTATTTCCACCATTCAGGATAGAGGCTATGCCAAAAAAGAGGGGAAAGCCTTGGTGCCAACCTTCACGGCATTTGCCGTAACCACCCTGCTGGAGCAGCATTTCCCAGACCTAGTGGATAGTGACTTTACTTCTAATTTAGAGGATAAATTAGATGAAGTAGCTAACGGAAAACAAGATCCCGTGGCTTATTTAGACGATTATTATAAAGGATCTAACGGACTAAAAGCCAAAGTGGACTCTCAGGAAGATCAAATTGATCCACAAAAAGCCAAGCTCTTAGATCTACCTCTAGAAGGTCTGGAAGGTATTAATGTTGCGATTGGTCGTTTTGGACCCTATGCGAAGATGGAAAAGGGTGGTGAAGAAATTACTACCTCACTTCCCTATGATATGGATCCAAGTGATTTGACGGCGGCAAAACTAGAAGAATTGATTCAACGCTCCTCCGAAGAGGATAAGCCCTTGGGGATAGACGAGGATTCAGGTTTACCCGTCTTTGTATTGTCGGGTCGCTACGGTCCCTATGTACAGCTTGGAGAAGTCACCGAAGAAAACAAAAAACCAAAGCGAGTGTCCTTACTAAAAGGCATGAATCCAGATGATCTAGACCTTGATCTTGCCCTACAGCTTTTAGCCTTGCCAAGGCATTTGGGTGAGCATCCTGAAGATGGGAAGGTAGTAAAGGCGGGAGTCGGTCGTTATGGACCCTATGTGGTACACGACGGCAGTTTTAAATCTTTGACGAAGGATGACGATGTACTCACCGTGGACTTAGCACGAGCAGTTGAGTTACTTCAACAAAAAGCAGCTAAGCGAGGTAGTTCCGAGCTCTATGATTTGGGCAATTTCCCGGATACGGAAACCCCCATAAAAATTATGAGCGGGCGTTATGGTCCTTACATTAAGTACGGGAAGAAAAATGTAGGATTACCTAAAGGAACGGCTCCCGAAGATGTTACAAAAGAACAGGCCATTAGCCTGATAAACGCCAAAAAGTAGCCTATTTTATTAAGGTCATACTCCGGGTGAAACTACCCGAGGTCGTTTTTAACTGATAGTAGTAAAGGCCACTTGGTAAATTGCTGGCATCGAAGGTTATTTGATGGGACCCCGCGCTTAGATAGTCGGCTAAGAGTAGCCGAACTTGGATTCCAAGTTGATTATATATTATTAATTCCACCTGTTCTGACTTGGCTAACACAAAGGAAAGAGTTGTAGTGGGATTAAAGGGGTTAGGAAAATTAGGTTGCAGTGTATGTTGCTTTGGTAATTCTACGAACAATTCATCCGATGATGAACTATTGGTGCTGAAATAAACACTCAATTGTGGCCTATTGGCGGTACCTGAAAATTGGTGTGAAGCAAAGCGTTTGCTACTCCCGTTTTCAACATTTTCATTTCCTAATAAAATAAATCCATAATTTGGTGTTTCATTACGTAACCATTGAGTCATCAGTTCTAGAAACGCACTTGTTGCTTTAAAAGAATAGGTGCCTGTTCCATCGACGGTCCCTTGAAATAGTAAATCCTCACCAAAATCCCCACCTTCCTGATCCCAAAGGGTATCTGGATATACGCGATGTAGCCAAGTAGGATCGCCAGTGGTTACTGAAGTCCCTTTTCCTTCATTGGCTGAAGCATTAGAACTTCCTTCCATCCATCTTTTTAAAACCTGATAACTATAGATAGGTTGCTCATCGTTGCGGGTTTTATTCAAACTAATAAATAGGAAAGCGGAGTCAATAGTAGCCTCTAATGGAATTTCATCACCTAAATCCACACGCAACAAAGAGCGTTTGATATCTCCTTCACTATCTTTCCCAACAAACAGATACTCACCTTTACTGTTTGCAAGACTTCCATCTGAAATTTCATATAGGACAGCATCCTGATTAATATTCAGGAAGACATCAGATTGTTGTGAATATATGTTAGTACCACCCCAAATGAAGTAGAGGAGAAAAGCACCGCATATTCTAGAGTTGGCGGTTGTTGGAAAAAAGAGCATTATGTATCAGATTATAATGCACATAACATACATAAAAATGTTTAAAACATCAGATGATAATGGATTATCTAAATGTAAATTTTATTGGTAAGATTTAATCATCGAGCACTTTAAAATCGAAAACAATACGCTTAAATCGCTTGTCGTGATTTTCTTTACGAGTTTCGACAAAATCAATTTCTAGTTTGCGATTAATATGGTTGATCAGTAGACCACGCTTTATAGAGTATTGATTGGCTTGATAGTGTTCATCAAATATAGAGTTATCAAAGTCTGAAAAACTGATACTGTTCACTCGTTGTTCTTTCAGTGTTTTAACTAAGTCCCAAAACCGTAAATCAATGGCTTCATCAAAATGGATGGTTCTTTTTTTGCATTGAACCATAACAGAGGTTTTAGCCTCATTGAACTGGATTGAGGTACTTAAATGAGATGTTTTTTTGTTTTTGTATCGAACGAATCCCAGTCCGAATACAGATAAAATAACTACTAAAATTAAGGTGTACCAAGCACTGAAGGATGTTTTGCTTGAAATTGGCTCCAGAAAACCAAGTACATCTTCCAGAGGAACTACCATGACCCCTAATTGTTTATCCATATTGTTTAAATCCCCAAATATAAGCACCGAGTCTTGACCACTCGTTGGAAACATACCAAGGGTCTTGTTTATTTTTTGGTTGATGCTAGGGTTTTTAACAATGAAGAGTTGATTCGCTTCCAAATTCAACACAAAATTATTATGTAGGCTTAGCCAATCTTCTCCTAAGAAGGTATAATTACCCGTGAGCGGATAGGAATTATAGTCCGCATCCCTGACCGAATTGTCAAAATCATAGCTATCCATGTATTTCCATTCATAGCTTAGTGCCGAAAGTTCATAAATGACGATTTTTAAATCCCAGATTCTTTGAATGTAGAGATATCGGTTACGAGCAGAATCAAAATAAAGTTGGCCAAAAAGATCATCGGTAGGTTTTTTCCCTAAGGTCTGTATTTCGGTCCACTCTTGGAAGGCTTGATCAAACTTCAAAAAATTATGTTTATGAACAAACTCACCATAGCCACCTAATGCATAAATGTCTAAAGTAGTATTATCTACCCATGCCCCGTGTCCATAGAAACCTCTCATATCATAGGAAAAGTCGAGTTGTTGTAATTCTTTACTGTTAAAATTATAGGAGTGAACACGCCCAAGCCCAGCATCCCAAAACAGCATGCTCTTCCCATGGGTTTTAGGATCTCTATAGAAATGGATTAATTTAGATTCCCTCGGCATTCGATCTTTATTTTGCTCATAGTACACCGAATACTCCATATTGTACCGAAACCGAATGGTATCTAACACCTGTACGCGCTCATTTTGAATGGCAAAGAGCTCTAGGCTTCTGTTATTGAAGCCATACAGAATACCTTGGCTAGTGTCGGTAGAAAAACTGATGACCGTATCCATACTAAGTAAATTCCCTTGCCCCACCACCTTTGTGGAGAAAAATAAGCTAGAAATAAATAAAATTGTGAATATGGCTAAGCGGCCATTCACAACAATATTACCTACCATATTCTTAGATATCATACCCATTACCACACCACTGCATATTTAATTTTTTACCGATAATAATGTATAAAAAAACTCCTATATCAAGCGACAAAAACTTACGATTGACACAGGCCTCGCCGAAAGGTATTTTAGGTTAGATATTTCAAGCCTATGCAGAAAAGAAGCAATTTTCACTTTACCTATCCCACCAACATAGCAGAACTCGATCTGGCAACTATGGTGAGTATGTACAGAAGTCGCGGAGAACCTAGACGGGCAGCTCCTGGAGAGTATTTTTGCTGTGCATTATCGCATGAATTATTAAAAGAGGGCAAGTATTGGTTTGGATTGTACTACGCTCAAAAAGTGTGGGATGAACTGGTTACCAAAGGAAGTGAAGGCTACCCCCTCACCGAAGCAGAGTTAACCGTACTGGGGTTGGTGTTTATGAGTGAGGACGAGCCGCCTCATCGCGAATACGTTGAGAGAAACTCTAAAGTAGTAGATAAACTTTCCTACTTAATTGTTAATGACTTAAGGGGCTTTGGTTTTCTGGTTGAAGACGAAAGTGGCTATCTCCGTATAACTCCACGAGGCGAAAAGGCTTTACATGGTATTGCCCGTAGAATGTATGATAAACGCTTCCTACCTGAAATGATTGATCAAAGCCCTCGACCTGAAGCGCCAAAAATAGAGCAGGCTCAGCGGCGCAATCAGGACCAAGGAAATCTTTTTATTTAGTCTTGAGGGACTAAAAACATAACATAGTCGTTGGTATCGTTCACATCGGCAAGGCGCTCACTAGGATCGATGGAGACGGATTTAATGCCCGATTTTGGGGTAGGAATTGTGAAGGTATAGGAAAGCTCAACCCATGGCCAATCTTCCAAAATAGTTCGGGCCCCGTCATGTTCTGCCGGCTTTTCCCCTCTCATAATGCGCATAGGGATATAAAACTCCTCGGTACGGCCATCCTGATACTCCACCCAAACATCGAGTGGCATGGGCATAAGCCCAATACGATCGATTTGAATAAGCGTTTGATTGGCATCTTCTGGAGCACTTTCAACCGAAGCAACACCATAGTCAATGGTTTTGGTGGTATGAACGAAATACTCATGAAACCAATCTAAGATCATACCAGACTCTTTTTCCATGAGACGTATAAAATCCAGGTCGGTGGGGTGTTTAAGCTGCCATTCTTTGTGATAGCGTAACATACCCGAACGAAAAGTCTCTTCACCCATGATATATCGTAGCTGATTTAAATAAACGGCGCCTTTTGAGTAAGCGGCACGTCCATAAGCAAAGTTAGTATGATAGTGATCGGCATGGGTGGCCATAGGTTCCTCTTTACCCGATTCAACCAGTCGGATATATCCATTCATAGAACCATTATGAGGGTTCCCGGTAGATTCGAAAAGGTGTTGCATGGTTTCTGAACTTGCAAAGCTAGTGAAGCCCTCATCCATCCATTCGTACAAGGCTTCGTTGGTCGCCAAAACATTTTGATACCAACTATGATACATTTCGTGAACGGTAACCCCTACGAGGCTTCGAAAACTTCTTGCCCCTGTTATTAAAGTGCCCATAGGATATTCCATTCCTCCATCACCGCCCTGAAGAGTGGTGAATTGTGGGTAGGGATACTTTCCAAAGTGCTTGTTGGCATATTGAAAGGCTTTCACCGTTAGCTCGGGTAGGGCCTCCCAATGTTCTCTGTAGCTTTCATTCTCGGCATCTGTTTTGTTCACAGCCACCACGGGATCTTGATAGAGAAAGTGCAGCATAGGACCATCTGGAACCTGTGTTTTAACATGTTTGAAATCGGGATCAGCCCCCCAGAAAAAATCCAAAACATCTTCCGCAACAAAATGCCAGGTCAGGGTTTCCCCCTCAGGATTCACACTCACCCCTTCCTCTTCATAGCCATGTCCTACTTCATTCGGATTTTGAAGGATTCCTGTTCCTCCAAGTACATAGTCTTTATCAATCGTGATTTTAACGTCGAAACGCCCAAATACCCCATGAAATTCGCGACCAATGTACGGGTTAGGGTTCCATCCTCGAACGTCATACTCGGACAATTTTGGATACCACTGACTCATTGAGAATTCCACCCCTTCGGCATTATTCCATCCGCTTCGTCGAATTTGTAGCGGAACTTGGCTATTGAAATCCATTTCTAGAACCGTTTGTTCACCTGGTAGTAAGGGCTTGGCTAATGGAGCGACTAAAATGGTACCTTCAACCTGAAAATCAAGAGCGACGCCATCTTGTGTGAGGCGTTCTATTTTGTGATAACCGATTTCATCTTCACTCAGATAAAAAATTCGGTCACGTACTCGGTTGTCGGGATCTTCAATGGTTCTGGAACGGACATCCATCATGCTTCCGGGTTGAAAAGCATTGAAATACAAATGATAAAATACCCGATCAATTACATCTGGAGAGTTGTTGGTGTACACCAGCCGTTGTTCTCCTCGGAACTGATGCGCTGGAGCATCCACAACAATATTCATGGTATAATC
>CAKZLH010000213.1 GCA_937125285.1 uncultured Balneolaceae bacterium
TTAAGGCTGCCAAACCTAGTACAAATAATAGTGCCGTCATAAATATGTGCTGTAATTTAACAAGCTCAAGATGGTAAGTAGTCTAACACTCGTAAACCAGTTGATAAAAAACTCTCTAGCTATCCGTCAAATATACGGGAATTTAGACCAAAGCTATTGTGAATATTCTGAACTTAATTACGAATCTGATTCCAAACTTAATTCCATTTGTGACTCCGAACAAAATGCTGAATCCACTCCCCATAAAAAAAGCCCCTCCAAAGGGAGAGGCTTTCATATCGTTGTATTAGCATGCTGGGTGGGAACTCGTTATTTAAGTTCCCTAGCAGGGAGAACGGCCTATGGCCATTCCCTTGCCAGTGGATTTACATCATGCCACCCATACCGCCCATTCCACCCATGCCACTCATATCTGGCATAGCAGGAGCTGCTGATTCCTCTTTTGGCTTCTCACTAATAACCGCTTCGGTGGTTAGAAGTAATCCGGCAACAGATGCTGCATTTTGAAGTGCTGTACGAGTCACTTTAGTTGGGTCAATAACCCCAGCTTTAATTAAGTCTTCGTACACAGCGGTGCGAGCATTATACCCGAATGCACCTTCACCATCGAGTACTTTCTGTACTACGATTGCACCTTCAACACCCGCATTGTTCGAAATCGTACGTAGAGGTGCTTCAATCGCACGTCTAACGATTTGGAATCCTACGGCTTGGTCGTCGTTTTCAGCTTTCAAGCCTTCTAGTGCACCAGCGGTACGCAGAAGAGCCACTCCACCACCAGGAACAATACCTTCCTCTACAGCGGCACGAGTCGCGTGAAGAGCATCTTCAACCCGAGCTTTCTTTTCTTTCATCTCAACTTCTGAAGCTGCACCAATATACAGTACCGCCACACCACCGCTTAACTTAGCCAAACGCTCTTGTAGTTTTTCGCGGTCGTAATCAGAAGTAGTCGTTTCGATTTGAGATCGGATTTGATTTACACGAGCCTGAATGTCACTCTCTTGACCAGCACCATCCACGATGGTCGTGTTGTCTTTGTCGATACTAACACGAGCAGCTTGTCCTAAGTAATCTAGGGTAGCATTTTCTAATTTGTATCCACGCTCTTCAGAAATTACCGTACCACCGGTTAGAATAGCGATATCCTCAAGCATTGCTTTTCTTCTATCACCAAAACCAGGAGCTTTCACAGCCGCAATCTTCAAGCTACCACGTAGTTTGTTTACCACTAAGGTAGCAAGAGCTTCGCCTTCTACATCTTCAGCAATAATCAAAAGTGGCTTACCAGACTGAACTACTTTTTCCAAGATTGGTAACAGATCTTTCATGTTCGAAATCTTCTTGTCGAAGATTAAGATATAAGGATCTTCTAACTCAGTAGTCATTTTGTCTGAATCAGTAACGAAGTAAGGAGACAAGTAACCACGGTCGAACTGCATACCTTCTACGGTCTCTAGGTAAGTTTCGGTTCCTTTGGCTTCTTCAACGGTAATAACACCGTCTTTACCAACTTTCTCCATAGCATCGGCAATTAGGTTACCAATGAATTCGTCGTTATTTGCAGAAATGGTACCTACTTGAGCAATCTCATTTCGATCGTCAATATCACGAGAAAGTTCTTTTAAGCCTGCTACAATAGCTTCAACAGCTTGGTCAATTCCTCGTTTTAGATCCATTGGATTTGCGCCGGCAGTTACGTTCTTTAAACCTGCTGTTACAATCGCTTGAGCCAATACGGTAGCCGTAGTGGTTCCGTCTCCAGCATTATCACTGGTTCGAGAAGCAACTTCTTTTACCATCTGAGCGCCCATGTTTTCAATTTTGTCGCTCAATTCAATTTCTTTAGCAACCGTAACACCGTCTTTGGTCACTGTAGG
>CAKZLH010000214.1 GCA_937125285.1 uncultured Balneolaceae bacterium
ATGATGAAGCGTGTTGTTTATTTATTGATAGGAAGTTTTTTAGGATTGGGCGCACTTACACAGTGTAGTGAGGATCCTACCGGTTTTGGGAGTGAATACCTCGAGGTAAACTCTTGGATCCGTAATCAGATGGCGAATTATTATTACTGGAACTATGTGATTCCTAGAATGTCGCCCGGAAATTTGCCTCCTGAGGTGTTTTTTGAAGAGATTTTATATGAATTGGATGAGTTTTCCTACATCACCGATGATGCGGAGACTCTTTTAGAAGAACTCAATGGCAGTCAGTATGCTTCTGGTTTTAGTCCGGCGATTTATCAGATCACAGGACAGAATTTGTTGGTGATGGTGGTTAAATATGTGTATCCGGATAGTCCAGCCGATCAAGCGGGCTTGAAACGAGGCGACCTTATCGTGAGTATCAATGATCAGAGATTAAGCGTGACCAACTATCAGGAATTGAATGCACTTCAAGGTAGTGTGAGTTATGGTTTAGGGCGTTACGATTATGATGCTGAAACCGAAACCGCAACCATTACAGAATTGGATTCTTCAGTAACGGTGCAGAAACAAGAACTGCAATTAGACCCCGTCATCACAAGCAAGGTGATACAAGAAGGGGAAAAATCGATTGGGTATATATTCTATGCTCAATTTTTAACGGGTACGGCCGATATTTTTCTAAATCGCCTAACCGAAACGATGCAGTCGTTAAAAGATCAAGATATAGATGAGCTTATCATCGACTTGCGATACAACCCAGGTGGACGAATTGGAGCGGCTTCGCATTTTGCTAACCTGTTGGTTCCCAGTAGCTATATAGAAGAAAAGTCTGTGTTTGTGGAATTCGAATACAACAATTTGCTTGAGAATTATTATCAAACCAATGAAGGGGCAGATTCAGAAAACCTGTTTTTATATTTTAGTGACGCTTCGGTGTCTATGGGCTTAGATCGGATTTATGTACTCACCACCAAGCAAACCGCATCGGCTAGTGAATTACTTATCCACGGATTGAAACCGTACATGGATGTGATTACCGTTGGGTCGAACACCTTAGGTAAATATTATGGGTCATTTGTAATCACTGGAACCTTTCAAAACCCACCGGTGTATTACGGTATTCTGCCGGTGACTTTGAAATATTTGAACGCGAATGCTGAAACGGATTTTGTAGATGGTTTAGAGGCCTCTATTGCCGCTGAGGAAAACTTATTTAATGCCTACCCACTCGGAGACCCCATGGACCCCTTGGTAGGCGCGGCTATTGGTCATATAACAGGACAAGATGCCCTTGCAAAATCTAGGTGGAGTGGCGTCGAAAGCTATAGGCCCGACTACCGTTTTATTCCGGACCAAAAGGAAGCAAGGCAATCGAGCGTTTGGTTCACTCCATCATCAGGCTTTGTTGCCCCTCCCATTCGATCGGCTTCACCCTCTTCACCCAATTAAATACACTTTAACATTTGGATGTTCGATAAGGCATTGCATCTATGCCTAGTGTTTCGGTACTTATGCCTTTCAACACACTAACTAAATGCATGTCTATATGAATCTCCCAATGGACGCTCAAACTCCGTCGTTACGCTCTATATATAAAGGTATAAGGGCAGCAACTTTTGCCCTTATGACTCTTGGTATCATCGTATTGAGTACCCACGATACGATGGCTCAGCGCAATGCCCGCACAACATCAGAAAACGAAGTAATTTTTGGGCACGGTAGTGAAACCACAAGCCCTTCGGTCTCTCCAACGGTTTTAGAGGGATTGAGCTACCGAAATATTGGCCCTTTCCGCGCGGGACGATCTGTTGCGGTGGCCGGTCATGATGATCAACCCTACACATTTTATACGGGTTTTACAGGTGGTGGCGTGTACAAAACCACGGATGGAGGAACCACTTGGCTCAATATTTCCGATGGATATTTTAAAACAGGATCGGTTGGGGCCATCGATGTTGCGGATTCCGATCCTAATGTTATTTATGTAGGTATGGGTGAAACCGATATTCGTGGGAATATGAGCGCCGGTGATGGAATGTATCGGTCTACGGATGCGGGTAAAACCTGGGAATGGTTAGGACTAGGTGAGACGCGTTTTATAGGCGATATAGAAATTCATCCCGATAATCCAGATGTGGTTTGGGTAGCCGTAATGGGGAAACTTTTTGGTGCAGTTGAATCCGATGAGCGTGGAGTTTACAAGACTACAGACGGGGGCAAAACTTGGAATAAGGTATTGTTCAGGGATGCTAAAACCGGAGCGGTTGATATAGCTGTAGATCCTAATAATCCACGAATCCTCTTTGCCGCTATGTGGGAGGCCTATCGAACTCCTTGGGAAATGAGTAGCGGTGGTGAAGGAAGTGGACTTTTTAAGAGTACCGACGGTGGAGAAAGCTGGACCGAAATCACTCAAAACCCTGGAATGCCTAAGGGATTGGTAGGTAAGATTGGAGTTTCGGTGTCACCTGTGAATTCAAATCGAGTGTTCGCCATTGTCGAAAATGCGAACGGCGGCGGTTTGTTTAGATCTGAGGATGGCGGGAATAGCTGGAGACGAGTAAGCGCCGATCGAAATCTTCGCCAACGTGCTTGGTATTATTCGAAGGTTGTTGCGGATCCTGGCAATGAGGATGTGGTCTATGTGCTCAATGTGGGATTTTGGAAATCTAAGGATGGAGGGTCTACCTTCCAAAGCATACGAACACCTCACTCCGATCATCATGATTTATGGATTGCGTCCAATAACCCACAGCGTATGATTGTGGCCGATGACGGTGGGGGGCAAGTAAGTTATAATGGAGGTGAAGGTTGGTCTTCCTATTACACTTCGGCAACCGCGCAGATTTATCAGGTAGTGACCGACAATCAATTCCCTTACATGATTTATGGGGCTCAGCAGGATAATAGTACGTTCGCCATTCGTTCTAGAACCAGTGGTGGAAGTATTGGAGAGCGTGATTGGTGGCCTGTGGCTGGGGGAGAAAGTGGCTATATAGCTCCCGATCCAGAAAACCCCAATGTAACCTTTGGTGGGAGTTATGGTGGGTATTTAAACAAGTATGATTCGCATTTAGATCTAAGTGACCGGATAGATGTTTGGCCGGATAATCCTATGGGGGCGGGAGCCAAAGATACCAAGTATCGTTTTCAGTGGACCTTTCCAATTGTGATTTCTCCACATGACCCAGACGTCTTGTATGCGACCTCTCAGCATGTACACCGTTCTACGGATGAAGGTATGTCGTGGGAAACCATTAGCCCCGATTTAACCCGTAACGATTCTACTAAACAAGA
>CAKZLH010000215.1 GCA_937125285.1 uncultured Balneolaceae bacterium
GCAAAATCAAGAGTGGGAGGTTTGGTAGGGAAAAATGATGGGATAATTAAAAACAGCTATACAACCGCTAGCGTTAATGGTTTAGATTATGTTGGCGGGTTAGTGGGGTATATTGAATCTTTTCAAGACACTTCTATATACAGTGTTTATGCTATTGGTGAGGTTAATGGAAATGGTGCTACTAATGTTGGTGGATTGGTAGGAGGCTATTTTAATGCTATATCAAGTTTTGATGCTCATTTGTATTGGGATGTTCAAACTACTAACCAGACTACATCTAATTACGCTTCTCCGCCTGAAACAGGACTCAACACAATTCAAATGAAGGGCGATGAAGCTTCGGTGAATATGACAGGGTTTGACTATACGAATACTTGGAGTGAGGTGATAGAAGGAACCGCTATCAATGGATTTACTCCCTTCGCCGATAGTTATCCGATATTGAATAGCATAGATCCATTAGTACAAATTACCACATTCTTTGATCCTATGATTTTGGTGTGGCAGACTGATGTACCAACAGCTAACGATTCGTATGTAAACTTACCCTTACGAGGCAATACCAATGTGTTTATTGACTGGGGTGATGGTACATCAAGTACTCTTATGAATGCAAATCAGACCACCAATATATCGCATGAGTACTCAACGGATGGAGTGTATACGGTGCAAATTTATGGTATACTTGAAAAGTATAGCAACACATTTTATTTATTTTCAAATAAAAAATTAATTGAGGTGGTATCATTTGGTGATTTAGGTATAACTAGTTTAGAAAGTGCATTTGCTTGGACTCCTAATTTGACCTCGGTACCATCAGAACTACCAGCTTCAGTTACAAGCTTATCCAATACTTTTAATGGGGCTAAAATATTAAATGATTCCAATGTAACTTTTTGGGATGTCAGCAATGTGACAGATATGAGTAGAATGTTCTCTGGAGCCGAAGCCTTTAATCAAGACATCGGAAGTTGGGATGTCAGCAATGTGACAGATATGAGTGGAATGTTCAATGGAGCATCATCCTTTAATCAAGACATCGGAAGTTGGGATGTGAGCGGGGTTACGGATATGAATAGTATGTTCGCTTTGGCATCATCCTTTAATCAAGACATCGGAAGTTGGGATGTGAGTAGTGTCACAAGTATCCAAGCAATGTTCAATAGAGCCGACGCCTTTAATCAAGACATCGGAAGTTGGGATGTGAGCGGGGTTACTCAAATGCTTTTTGCGTTCATTAATGCACCATCCTTTAATCAAGACATCGGCAGTTGGGATGTGAGTAGTGTGACGGATATGATGTATATGTTCAATGGAGCATCATCCTTTAATCAAGACCTCGGCAGTTGGGATGTGAGTAGTGTTACGGATATG
The DNA here is from genome assembly GCA_937125285.1 of uncultured Balneolaceae bacterium. Lineage (GTDB taxonomy): Bacteria > Bacteroidota > Rhodothermia > Balneolales > Balneolaceae > UBA1275. Next base: position 1,375 of record CAKZLH010000215.1, read on the forward strand.
ATGTATATGTTCTCAAATTCGGGGCTAAGTCCTCTAAATTATGGAAATACACTTAAAGGATGGGCTGCCCAAACAGTGCAAAATGGGGTTGAATTAGGTGCAATTGGAAGACAATACTTTCTCGGCGCCGCGTCAGATGCACGTGAATCTTTGATTTCTAATTATAACTGGACCATAACTGACGACGGCCCAGTACTGCCCGATGAAGTCGAACTAAATGCACCAAGCAGAGTGTTTAGCAATCAGCCTTTTACTTTGACGGCTGCCTTGTATTATGATGGAAATATCTATGATTTTACAACTGATTTCACGGTTAATAAAGTATCGGGCTCAGGTAATCTAAGTGGTTCAGTGCTCGCAACACATCAGGATAATGGTGTACAGGATTGGTATGCAGCTTTTGATAGTGTAATCTACAATATTGCGGATTCGTTTACATTTAATGTGTCATTTGATTATACCATTGATGGTGTTACTAACACTTACACAAGCCCCACTAACTATACTATAGAAGCGGTAAGTAATTACTTTGGAGGGCTTGGCCGAGGGGATGATGAAACTGAAATTTCGGATATAACTATTAGTGGTAAATTAGCAAATAGATGGATTGGTGGGGTTAATGGTCAAGAAACCAACTTCTTTGAACCCAATAATTGGACGCTCGATAGGATTCCATTAGCTGATGATATCATTTTAATTGAAGAGTCCTCAAACGATCCTGAAATCTCTGGAGTTAGTCCCACCAACGATTTTACTCTGCAATCTGGTGGACAATTACACCTCGGTGATAGCACAAAAGTAACATTATCAGAAGGTCCTGTATTCACTATAAGTGAAGAGGCATATGTTAACGCCTCTCCATCATCAAGGATCGAATTATTATCTGGGGCTAAATATGTAAACTATTCGAATTCATTTCCCTATTTAACCGTACATCGTGAAGTTACCGGCTCGCTAGGATGGAGAATGTTGTCCTCGCCAGTTGCAACTACCTTTGAAGATTTGTTCGATCAAAACGTCGCTGGTAACAAGCCCGTGACACAGGGTTTTTCGGGCTCCGACTTCCCAAATGCGGATCCCAATGTGCTTTGGTGGGATGAGAGCAACAATGGAACTACGCTGCAAGGCTGGAGGCAACCAGGTGCTGCCACGGATAGCCTAGAACTTGGAAGAGGGATGTTTCACTATGTTTTTGATGGGGCTGAGGTCGCGGGTCAATCAGGAGTCTTTCACACCGACCAGCTTCCATTTACCTATACGGTTGATGGGCAAGAAACCGATATTCGGTCAGAAGATTATACTTTCGATTTCGTCACTAGAACAGAAAGGGTTGGTATGAAGCAGGATAGTTCTAAAAGTGCTACATACATCGATCGGGTTGAAGCCGATATGGGGTGGAACTTGGTTGGAAATCCTACCCCTTCAACTTTAGATTGGGATCAAGATAGTGAGTGGGATAAAATTGGTATATCTAATACCATTTATGTGTGGGATGCTTCAGCAAATAACGGTGATGGAGATTATCTAATTTGGAATGGTACTACAGGCTCATTGGGTTCTGGGAAGGTGGCACCTTGGCAGAGTTTTTGGGTTCAGGCTAATACTTCAAATCCTCGTCTCACTTTTAATCATGAGGCTAAAGTGGGAGCCAATAATAGTTTTGTTGGTAAAATAGTTTCAACCATTAGCGATAGTCTACCCAGTGGTTTAAAACCTACTGATGTGCCTGAAGCACCTGAACCGGCTACCAGTACTCCCAAATCTATAATCGAGCTGCGGCTTTCTACCCAAGAACGAACCACCAGTACATGGGTTATGCTAGATGACTCGTCAAGATTCGGTTTGGATGCTAACGATGCTTTTAAATTAAATCCACTATCGGATGAATGGTTGGCTATTTACACGAAGTCTTGGGGTAATAATGCCGCTCCATTACAAATCAATGCTATTCCATTAGGTTCGGGTGAAGTTCAGTTTTATGATGTAATCGTAGAGTCACAACTCAGAGATACCGATACTCCATTGACCTTATCATGGGAAACCGATATAAATCACGAGAATGCTTATGTGGTTCTCTTTGATCACATTCGAGATGAAATCATTCCACTTGATAAGGCTGGAGAATTATCACTAGTAGAGGGTATTGACATGGGTAAAACGAAGGCAAGCCGGACGGTTCAACCCGAAGAAACCAATAGAGATACCTTATTGAATACTCGATATGAGGAATTCTTTCAGCCAAGAATTATCGAATCAAGCGCTATTAGTTCATTGCAACCGAATGAATTGAGCACGCAATTTAAGACGGTAATGCAATCGGGCTTAGATACTCAAATGGGAATGACCGCCTTTAAAAATGCAGGACCGGGTAGTCGATATACACTAGGAATTTCAAGAAAACCATTTAATGAGTATTTACCCCGAGAAATAGAACTCTTGCCTAATTACCCGAATCCTTTCAACCCATCAACTAATGTAACATTCAGACTGCCTGAACGCTCGTATCTCGAAATTGAGGTGTTTACCATATTAGGACAGCGAGTTGCAACCTTGGCTTCCCAAGAATTTGAAGCGGGTTCGCACACCTTACAGTGGAATGCCAGCCGGTATGCGTCTGGGGTTTATTTGTTACGCTTAAAGTCTGAAGCTCATGTTCAAACCATTAAAATGACCTTGATTAAATGAGAAAACTGGCAACATATATGGTCGCTTTTATGGGCTTATTGGCTTGTGTGAATATGGGCGTTAGTGCTCAAGTCACGGATAGTAATGTAGCGAGTATTCAGGTCAGGGGATCGATCGTAAATCCCATCGTATTAGAAGAATTAACCTCGGAATTAATTCAAAACCCGATTTTTATTCCTGATAGTCCTGAACAGCAAATCATCGTTGTGGATCCGGTTACGGGTGGAGGAAGTGCAGGATTTATGGTAGTAAGGGGAACTCCAGGGAGCACCTTCACCTTTCAAGTGCCCAATGCCATGAGGCTAATCAACAGTTCGGATGGAAGTTCCTTCGAAATCGAAATAAGCCTTTCCTATAATGATTTACAAGATCAATCAAGTTCTCAACTCCTTAGAGAACAAATGGCGGAATTTAGTCTTAATGAAAGTGGTGAGATGTATTTTTGGATTGGTGGAACCATGGATGTAAGTAGTTTGACCAGTGGCGAATACAGTGGAGAGCTAATCTTTGAATTAGAATATTTATGATAAAGCATATTAACATAAAAATTGTAGGTTCTCTACTGCTTCTTGTTACATTCGGAACTACAAGAAATGGGTACAATCAAATAATCAATTTCAACTTGAAAAGTGGCGAAAACATA
>CAKZLH010000216.1 GCA_937125285.1 uncultured Balneolaceae bacterium
ACGGATGAAATTTCTTCACAGGATAAACAGGCAGAAATTTCTATGAATGTACTTAACTCCATGTCTGGATATGCACCAGCATTTGGAATGATTGGGACCGTTATAGGTATGGTTTTGATGTTGCAGAACATTTCAGATCCTGAGGCATTGGGAGCGGGTTTATCAGTTGCACTTTTGACTACACTGTATGGGAGCATTTTTTCTAACATGGTTTTTACCCCTTTAGCGGGAAAATTAGAATTTTTAAATGAGCTAGATATCAACAGAAAACAGCTTTTTAAAGTAGCCATCTTGTCTATGGTTGAAAAAGAAAATCCTCGGATTATGGAAAAGAAGATGTTGGTATTTATAGAGCCAAAAGATCGCGCTGAGTATTTAAAACATCATGAAGAGCTAAAGATTATCAAACAAAGAGATGAGAAATTTTATGAACTCTGGAAAGATCAACAAACTCAAGAATGGGAAAACCTAAAAAAGATACTGGAACCTGGCTAATGACTTATGCGGATCTAGTAACCGCATTAATGGCTTTTTTTGTTTTGTTATATACGCTAACCCCTGGGGTGGAGGAAAAAGCCTTCAACGCATTTATAGAATATTTCCAAAAGCATTCAGGGTTGTTGGATATGAACAATCAATCACCACAATCATCAAGCAACGTAACAAGACCTGAGCAGATTCAGGAGTATATGGAAGAACAAGCGAGCCAATGGCAAGCCTTAACTGATTACTTGAAAGAGGAACAAATTGAGGATGAGGTGGAAATAAGCATGACTTCGGAAGGCATTTTAATCACCTTAAGTGACTCCCTTACTTTTGAGAGTGGTTCTTCAGCCTTACTTCCAAAAGCAAAAGAAATTCTGGGTTTAGTGGGTAAAACCATCAGTCAACCAATTGCTGAAGTGGAAGTTCAAGGCCATACCGACAACGTACCTATAAACAGAAATTCTAAATACGAGTCTAATTGGTATCTAGGGGCTGCTCGAGCCGTATCCGTGGTTCAGTATCTTCAGTCAAATGCTGATATTGATCCCGATCAATTTAAAGCATCGAGTTTTGGAGAATATAGACCCATGGCTACTAATTTAACCGTAGAGGGGAGGCGAACTAACCGGAGAGTAGAAATCTACTTAAGGAAAAACGATGTGTTATCAGAAATGATACGAGAAGAAATATTTGACCAAAATAATTACAATTAACCTAGAAGACCCATGGAAGAAATTGAAAACGAATTAACAAATGAAGAATCGGAAGAAGTAGTAGAAAAGGAGTCGGGTAGTTCTAAATTTTCTGCTATCGGAAAATATTTCCTTCTTTTAGTAATCATAGTGGGGCAGGGTGTAGGAGCATATTTTCTTATTGATATGTTTTATCCTAAGGTATATGCACGTATGAATTCTGAACCACCAAAAGAACAAGTGTTTGGAATGTATGATCTTGGATCCTTAGTGGTGAACCCTGCAAATACAAATGGTAAACGTATTTTAATGGTAGAAATCAGCTTAGAACTCAATAAAGAGGGGCTTTATCCAATCATTGAAGGTCTTGAGCCCAAAATAAAACAACAGATTAATGACTACCTATCGGCAATGACAACCGAGCAATTAATCAATGTTTTTGATAGGGATGTAATAAGGGGCAACCTTAAAGAAATGGTAAATTCAGTAGTTGGTGAAAATTCGGTACGAGATTTGTACTTCGTCAGGTATATAATGCAGTAAGCAGTCCACTTAAGACTGCAATTAGGGTTTAACATAATGTATACTAATGAGTACCGTCCAAGAAGCTTTTGAACGACGTAACACGTCTAGTGATGAAGTACGTAATTATGACTTTAGGCAGCCTAAAGTGGTCTTTAGTAAAGATATCATTCGGGTATTGAATGAAATACACGAAGGGCTTACTCGTAACTTGGGACGTTTTGTGAGCTCTGAGACCAGGGTTAAAGCTGAAATCACATCTATAGAAATTAAAGAGTTTTCAAGTGCCCAATACTTAGAGAGTTTAAATGGACCTCAGGTATTGTATCAAAACTATATTAATGATGTGGATGGTAATCTTATTATTCAGTTACCTTCGGATTTTTGTATGAACTATATAGAGCGCCAGAGTGGTGGTACAGGGCGCTTACAAATTCCTCCTAGGCCGCTGACTATGATTGAAGAAAAGATCATGTCTAGATTTGTAATGGGTTTGAAATACCAATTACTGAACGCCTGGCAACCTTATATGGAGTTTAGTATTGAGAGAAGTGTATACGAGAGTAAACCTGAACTATTAACGCTTAATCCTAACGATACACTCGTTATTATTAATTTTGAAGTTAGTTTAGGTGAAAAACTTGAAAATATAGTCCTCGCTTATACTTCATCCCTTTTAAAGGGAATTTTAGGAGATAGTATCAATCAAAAAGGTGAGTTTAATTCAAGAATTGAAGACTTAAGTCCAGAAGTAAAAGAGGGCTACCATCAGACCTTATTACATACCCCCATTACTCTAAAGGTATTACTTGGCACTACCCGAATGAAGCTTTGCGATTTGTTGCACTTGGGAGATGGAGACACCATTTCTCTTCGTCAGAAAAAACATTCGCCCTTACAAATAATGACTCAAAATAAAGTAAAAATGAAGGGTTTTCCGGGTCAAAAAGATGGTTTTAGAGCGATTAAAATCGTGGATATCGTTCAAAAAATTGAAGAACAAGAAATTGTATAACAAATAGGAGATAGCAGAATGAGTACTGAGAATCAAGCAACCGAAGAAGCTGTGGCGGAAAAAGTTGAATTCGATCAATTTTCCGATGCAAGCGGTGTAGCCTTATCCGATACGATGGATCCTAAGATGGATATCCTGAAAGATATTGAAGTTGATGTATCCGTTGAATTAGGACGCATTAGTATGCCGATAGGGCAGGTTCTAAAATTAGTAAAAGGATCGATTATTGAATTAGAAAACCTAGCAGGAGAGCCTATTGACATTTTAGTGAATGGACTTAAAATCGCTCATGGGGAAGTGGTTGTGATAGATGAACATTTTGGTGTTCGAATTACCAAAATGATTACTACGAAGGCCATTATGTCTGCCGTTAGCTAACATTTGAGGTATCCTGGTGAATTTAAATTTTAAAACCAAACAAAAGCCTAATAACAAAATACTCAAATATGTATCCATATTTGGACTAGTACTCATGGTAATATGGTTATATGTAGTTTTGCAACTAGATATACCAACTAGTTCATCGTCTTCTTCTGGTCAAAGTGGGTCGAATAGTCCAGGTATTTGGATTACTTTTCTAGCACTGGTGGGAGCATCAGTTTGGTTGTACTTTCGAGGGAATTCATCAAAAGATCTAGCAAAAAGTAATATCTCAAAACATCCATGGATAAAGACATTAGATGTTCATCGCTTAAATGATTCTGTACAACTACAATTACTTGAATTTAATGGTGAACTACTACTAATGAGTGTAAGTCAATCTAATGCCGAGTTGCTAAAAAGCATTGATAAACAAGATTGGGAGGGCGATGAATTAATTCCTAGAGCCCAATCAAAAAGAGAATCTTTTGGAGAATTAATTCAAGATTATATAAAAAGTCCTCAAAATTGATACGAGGATATTGCGTTTAGATGCTCTGCTATATCTAAGCATGGTAGAGTGGTCCAAGGTTTATTAAAATAGAATAAAGGGTCTAACAACATGATAAAAGCAGTTAAAATTGGCTTTCTGAGTGTCATTCTATGGAGTGGATTTGTGGAGGTAAGTAGTGACTTATATGCTCAAGTACCACCAGTCAGCATACAAGTAGGCGGTAATGATTCTGATGAGGGAACCTTATCATTAGCCCTTCAAGCCTTATTAATTGTGACCGTATTATCCTTTGGGACGGCTTTGATCACAATGATGACAAGCTTTACCCGGATTGTGGTTGTTTTTTTCTTTTTAAGGATGGGGCTGGGAACCCAACAATCGCCCCCAAATCAGGTGCTCATCGGTATTGCTCTATTTCTGACTATTTTCATTATGAAACCTACTTTTGATCAAATTAATGAACAGGCATTCCAACCGTATCAGAATGAAGATGTTACTCAAATGGAGGCATTAGCTCTTGCAGCAGGACCTCTAAAAGAATTTATGGTTGCCCAGACCAGTGAAGATGATTTACTCTATTTTATGGATATGGCAGGAATGCCTAGTGTTTCAAGTATTGAAGAAATACCAATTCATATCGTTGTACCAGCATTCACCTTGAGTGAATTACGGATCGCTTTTCAAATTGGTTTTATGATTTATCTACCATTCATGGTCATTGATTTAGTTGTGGCCTCTATTTTGTTATCGGTTGGTATTATGTTTTTACCACCTGTTATGGTTTCGCTCCCTTTCAAAATACTCGTATTTGTATTGACAGACGGCTGGTATTTACTAGTAGAATCATTGATCCAATCTTTTAATAGGGGTTTTTGATATGGGAATAGAAACTTCTTTGTATTGGATTCAAGAAATGCTTCAGGCTGTGGTTATATTGGTTGGTCCAGCCATGATTGCAGCACTTATTGTTGGCTTGGCTGTCGCCATTTTTCAAGCGGCTACTTCTATCCAAGAGATGACACTTAGCTATATTCCAAAGATGGCTGCGGTGGTATTAGTTCTGTTCTTTGGTTTCGGTTTTATGCTTCAGTTTATGATCGACTTTACAGTGAGAATTTTCGAGATTATTCCACAGATTATTGGTTAACATCAACTTTATGAGCTATGGATGTTACCATTGAACTAATTATTACGGCTTATCTCATTTTCCTTAGGGTAACCGGTCTGGTGGTAGTTGCACCCTTTTTCAGCCTGATGGCGATACCCAGAACGGTAAAAATCTTTTTGTCTATTATTTGTACGCTTTTGCTATATAATGTGATACCTAGTTCAGGCGTAGAAGGTATAACTGGTTTAGATGGGGTCAATCTTATTTTCATAAGTATTAAAGAACTTTTAGTAGGTGTAGCCATTGGCTTTGTTGCAAAAATTATATTTGCGGGTTTGGAGATGGCGGGTTCACTTATCAGTTTGCAGACAGCACTTAGTTTTGCCAACATGGTAGATGCTAATACTCAAAATCAGAGTAGTATTTTGGGAACTCTTTTTGGTTTGTTGGGAGTGCTATTATTTCTCGTTATAGATGGAGAAAAAATGTTGCTAAATAGTTTAGCACAAAGCTATGATGTGGTGCCTATTGGGCAGGCTAGTATAGCCTCTGTAGGTCCATATTTTCTTGAAATAGCCACGTATTTGTTTATCATAGGGGTGCAGTTGACAACTCCATTTATCATCGTGATTTTTTTGATAGATGTATCGCTGGCTATATTTGCTAGGATTATGCCGCAAGCAAATTTAATGTTCATAGCATTACCTATTAAATTTGGTGTAGGTATTTTAATTTTAATGGTAATGTTACCATATTTCCCCTCTGTATTCACCACTATTTTCAACCATATATCCGATTTTATACAAGGCACTATTGGTATTTTAAGACCTTGAAAACTGGTGGATAGATATAAGTATTAGATAGTGTAATCTAAACTTTTTCCAGTGGTAGGATTAGCGTTAGTCTGTCCAAACATATTGTTTGGGGCATTTTTTAGAGGAAGTGGATATACTTTAGCTTTTGCCTGCGAATACTTGATCTGTTCATCACAGCTTAGGGTTTCACCTGAAACAAAGGAACTTTCGAAGGGCGCAAATTCATTTACCCTCCTCTTTTTTTTCTTTTTTTCTTTGTTCTGCTCTCTTTTTAGGGAGGATTCGTCAGACTCTTCTTTTAAAAGTCCTTTTAATCGAACAGGATAGTTATAAAGTCTTTGTATTCGCGTGTTTAGATTCATAGAAGTAGTAGTATGCCTTCTATTTTATCGACACTTTAAAGGGGAACTTAAATGTTTAACTAAGAAAAATTTAATTTTTTCCCACTTAATTCTGAACGGAGCTTGATGATAAGTTGACCAATAATTTGGGATATTCTAGCTTCGGTCAATTCCATGAGAACCGCAATTTCACCCATGGTCATATCTTCATAGAAATAGAGCAGCAATATCATACGATCTCTTTCTTTGAGGTCTTCTATTTTCGAGAGAATTAACCGTTTTTGTTCTTCTTGCTCTATTTTTTCATCCGGTAATTCACTATCGGAATTGGCCTCTTTTTCATAGCCCGATTGGGAGTCTTCATCACCCACTGGCGCATCTAAGGAGAGTAAATGACGCTGTTGTACATTGCTTAAAGTTTTATGATACTCATCGATATGAATATTCATTCTAGATGCAATCTCATGATCGGTGGGCTCTCGGCCGAGTTCCTGACTTAGCCGTTCGGTTACTTGCTGAATCTCACCATAATCTTTACGCTGTTTTCTTGGTAACTGATCAATACTTCGTAAATAGTCTATAATACTACCTCTTATTCTATAATAAGCGAATGTATTAAATTGAATATCACGTGAACAATCATAACTATCTAGAGCTTGAATAAGCCCAGTAAGGGCGGCACTTTCTATATCTTCGTATTGTGAAAGTACCATGTTAGGCCGATTGATTTTCCCAATGATACTCCTAACCAGTGGCATCGACTTTGTAATTATTGCATTTCGTAATCCAATGCTCGATTCATCACAATACAGTTCTATTAATTCCTGTAAGGATTTCTCTTCCATTTATGCTGCCCTAATAATTTATAGATCTACCCAATAGAGATATGTATTAAACCCTATAAGAGTCTGACCCTCTGTTTTGCTTAATCAGATTTGCCATAAATATGGAAAAATAGAGGACAGCAAACAAGAGCATGAATAAAAGAATACTCCTGTAAAGTGCCATCTCTATGGTAAAACCTGAGAGCAATAATAGCATAAATGTTATAAGAGTAATTATACTTATGAGTGTTAGTAACATGTGAACTCCTAAACGATATTTTTGTTAACCTTTGATTGTATTGAGGTAGTAATCTTAGCGGTTTCAAACGCTAGATTTACAAGTGCATCTTGCAACTGATCGGTTTGTTTTAACTGGTAATAAGGAACCTGTTGCTGAATAGCTTCAATAACTTTTTGATCTCTTGGGATTCCGCCTAAAAAAGGAATGCTGTACTGTTGAAATGTTTCCATGATTTCATTGAAACCATCGTAAGTACTTCGAGCCTTGTCTGCGTGATCATACATATTCACAATGGCATAAAACGGATAGTTTGGGGACACTTGTAATACATACTTACACAGTTTATATATATCCGAAATGGCTGTAGGTTCATCTATTAAAACCACATTTGTATAATCAGCAGCGTCTAGTGCCCAAAAAACCATAGATCCGGCACCGGCAGGAGAGTCAATAAAAATGTATTCATGACTCAATTTTAATTCCTGAACCACTTGATCAAGCGCATCCATGAGTAGATGATGATCAATACTTTTGTGTTGAAAATTGTTAGATGCGGTCACTAAGGTAAAAAATGGTGTTTTCTGGAGAGTATCTAATAAATCTGCGCGGTTTTTCATCCAATCAATGACCGTATTTGCAGCACCTTCATTTATCATGGTAGCTACATTAGACAATCCCATATCCACATCGATAATCGCTACTTTTTTACCCTGTTTAGATAATTCGGCAGCTAGATTCACTGTAATGAAACTTTTTCCCACACCACCTTTGCCACTAATTATATTGATGATTCTGCTTGAATGTTGAAAATCTTTCATAGCTTTAAACTTGATTTAAGAGTTTACCTACAAACCATCTTGGGTTAAAGGTACGTAGAGCTTCCTCTCCTGTTTTTCTTACTTTAAGAAGCCTTGTGTTGGTTGGTAAATTTTTCATAAACACGAGTATGGGTCCCCATTGTATATCGAGGTCCATGTGTGTAAAACATAGATAATCTGGATTTAGATGGTGACTAATCCAATGGGTTGGTGTACTAGGAATGGAACATTGCTGGGCATTTTGTACCCAATGCTTTTGTAGCTCAGGAACATGTTTGATCCATTCTATAATTTCGCCATAAACAGCTTCTGACTCGGCATCGCTAAGTTGAATAGATGGGGTATCTATAAAGAGATAGTTCTTTTCACTCCAAGATTTAGTCAATATTTCTAATTCAGATTCATGTTCAATCAAGGCAAATTCAATTCCCTTATCATGAGCATAATGGGGTAAGATGCTATAGTTATGACCGTGCATTCTCTTAGGTGATAGACTACAAATTCCAATCTCATCCACGGGAATAGAAGGATCTAATTGATCAATTAGAGACATTATTAGACTTGTTTTCCCTGCAGAACTCCCACCGAAATAAATATTTCTCTTCCCACATAAACTATCAGAAGTAGTACCAACGGCTTGAACGATGAGTTGTGAAATTCTCTTCAATAGAACTGAATCTGAACTTGTCACCGAGTCCAAATCATCGGACACTTTTAGAAACCATTGCATAACCGTTTTAGTAGGGATACCTGAGGCAACCAATTGTTTAAAGATAGGATGGTTAGCATATTCAAGCTCATAGTTGGCCAATGAGGCTTTGAATAAATATTCTAATGCTTCTAATCGGCTATCGGTGGTAGTAGAGGTATCCTTATTAGTCTCATTAGTAGGTTTAGGTCGGAGCTTCGTTTGAACGTTAGCATCCATGCCTAATGCTATTTTCCTAAGGTTACCCAATGCCGATGAAGGTTTTTTTGGTATGGGTTCTGGTTCAACCATCACCGAAATACCTACTTGTCCATCCGACCTTTTTGGAGTTTCAGTCTGAAGGACCACTAAGCGTTCACCAAACTCTTGTTGAGCCAATTCAATGGCTTCATCTCGAGTATTTCCGTAATAGTGTTTTAGTATCATGGTTCTAGTGTTACGAAACTGATTTTTTGTAGTTAGAGTGTGATGGGCTCGGAAGGTTCAACTTCATGATCTGTGAGTCCTCGATCCATCAAAACCCCTTCAGGACCTGTATTAGTGGGTTCTGCTATTGTAATGCGATCTATCGTTTTAAATTGAACCCTAGGAGATATATCATTATATGAAAGCACCACAATTTCGGGTAGAATAGCTCCAAAGAACTCATAAAGGGTAAACCTAAGTAGAGGGGAGGTTAACAGAATAGGTTCATACCCATTTTGTAACATCTTACTAAAACACTCGGAAGCACTCTTGTACAATTTTTCCACATTAGCAGCGGTCAAACTTAGGGTGCTTCTGTCTAGTTTACCTTCTTGTGCTTGTTTTAGCAAATGTGATTCCAAGGCGGAATCCAACATTATAACCTGAACCTCAAAATTTTCGTTACTAAATTTTTTAGTAATCGTATCGGATAAGGCTACTCGGCAGTATTCATTAAGAACATCTGTATTTTTAGTTTGCCCGCAGTGATCGGCTAAGGTTTCTAAAATGGTAACCAAATCTCTTATAGGAATACCTTCTTTGAGTAACCTTTTCAGAACTTTTTGAACGTCTCCTAATTTTAATCCGTCGGGTATCAGTTCTTCTACTACCGCTGGAGCCTGTTCTTTAGCGTTATCAACCAGCTTTTGCACCATTTGTCTATCCACTAGCTTGTATGCATTCTTTTTAAGTATCTCCATCAAATGTGTGGTTAATACAGCGCCTGACTCGATGACCGAGAGTCCATATTTTTCGGCTTGTGTTTTGTTTTTACTACTCACCCACATGGCATCCATACCAAAGGTTGGGTCTTTAGTTGGTATTCCTTGGATTTCTGGTTTAAGATCCGCCGGGAGTAATACCAAATGATATCCGGGAAGAAGTTCACCCTCGGCTTGAACAATACCTCGCATTTTAATGGTGTAAGCGTTGGCGTTGAGTTGAACATTATCTCGAATCCTAATAGATGGGATAATGATGCCAAGTTCAGTCGCAAGCTGTTTTCTGAGCGATTTCATTCTATCAAGTACATCCCCACCTTGTTCTTTTTCAACCATAGGTATAAGACTGTAACCTATTTCCAATTCAAGGGTATCCATGAGTAAATACTGTTCTGGGTCATCCGATTTTTCGGCTTGTTCGGATTTTTTCTCGAGTTCATCAGATTCAAGCTCAGCCGCCTCTTCTGCATTGAAATTCTTATATGCCATATACAATAGACCCCCCGAAATTCCCCAAAAAGGTAGAATTGGTAAACCAGGCACTAATCCAAGGAAGAAGATAAAGGCAGCGGCTATTGAAATGGTTTTAGGATTTCCAAGTAATTGTTGGGTTAATTCATTACTCAGATTGCCTTCTGAGGCGGCTCGTGACACGATCATACCAGAGGCAGTAGAAACCAGTAATGCCGGTATTTGGGATACTAAACCATCTCCCACGGTCATCAAGGTGTACTTGCTTGCAGCCTCTGCGATTGGTAATCCTAGCTGGGCGGTCCCTATAAT
>CAKZLH010000217.1 GCA_937125285.1 uncultured Balneolaceae bacterium
CAAATTCCGTATAGTTTTGCACCTAAAGGCGTCATGAATTATCAGCTGTATGGAGGGATGATTCGGGATGAAATGAATGACCCATTCACCGATAAGCGTTTTGCTGGAAGTGTCGATTTCAACTATGGATTAACCCGATGGCTCACAGTTAATGCAGGGTATTCAGAATCCAACAACATTGAATCGGCCAGTAGTTTGTTTTCGGGTTTTTCAGCCCGATTATTCAATGCTATGCTGCTTGATTTTGAATATGTACCCGATGTTTGGTACCGTACGAATGCAAGTCTTGTGTTTGGTGGATCAAGCTCCGTATCGAGTACCTTTACAAAGTATTCGGGTATTAGCGGAATGAATACAAAAAACGCTGAATATAGTATGATAAACAATGTTTTCTACACCTTACCTTTCGAATCATTGAACTTGGGTCTGCGCTTATCGGGAATCACCTATGGGTACGCGGATGGTGTGGATACAAGGTTTTCTGGGGATATATTCACGCAGATAGGGAGAATGAATTTGAGATTCAATTATTCTGATACGTATAGCTTTACAGATGGGGCTTTGGTTATGGGGCGTAATATGGATTCCTATAAAATAACGGGGACGTATTCGTTTGCAGGTGTTCGAGCAAAATTCTTAAAGAGTACCTATCTGAGGGGTTCGGCACTTTTCTCTGAAGAATTTTCTCGTTTAGATCAGGTCGATCTACAATTCTCGAGAAAAATTTTGAAAACTGGGCGATTTAATGTGAATTTTTCCAATTCATTTCTCACCAACAGCTCGTTCATTCAGGTTGGTTTTAATTTTAATTTGTCTAAATGGGCGCGCGCGAGTAGTAATATGCGAACAGATTTTCAGTCCACAACCGTCCAACAACGCGTGAGAGGGTCAATAGGTGTGGATCATAGGAATCGCTACCTCGAATTTACCGACCGACAACAGGTTGGGCGTAGTGCAGCAACGGTGATTATGTTTTTAGATAATGATGAAAATGGTGAGTACACCTCAGGAGATGACTTAATTCCTTACAATGCAGTCGATTTAGACCGAAGTGGCTCAGTAAGTCTTGGGAAAGATGGAATGGTTCGTTTGAGTCATCTACAGAGTAATTACCGGTATAATCTAAGTATCGATCGTAAGGCAATTCCAAATCCACTATTGGTTCCCGATTCAAAGTTTAAAGAATTTTC
>CAKZLH010000218.1 GCA_937125285.1 uncultured Balneolaceae bacterium
ATGGCTTGTTCTGCTCGCTTACCTGTTTATGCCGTAATGATTGCGGCCTTTGTTCCCGACCATCGTATTCTTGGTATTTTCACCTTGCAAGGGGTGGTGTTTTTTGGTCTTTATCTATTTGGTATTGTTATGGCAATTGGCTCGGCTGCTGTAATGAAGAGAATATTTCCAACGGGTAAGCCGACTCCATTTTTAATGGAATTACCCCCATATAAGTGGCCTAATTGGTCCTCGACTATTATACAATCATTTGAAAGAGGAAAAATCTTCGTAACCGAAGCGGGTAAAATTATAGTTGCTATCTCAATTGTACTTTGGTTTTTAGCTTCCTTCCCTAAATATGAGGTTACATCCGATCAGGTCTCAGAGGTACAAGAAACTCGAACAGAACTCAGTGAATCCACTATCCAATTAAATCAGAGTTATGCCGGTAGATTTGGCCAATGGATTGAACCCGCTATAGAACCCTTAGGTTTTGATTGGAAAATAGGGATAGGCCTATTGACTTCATTTGCCGCCCGTGAGGTTATGGTGGGTACCTTAAATACGATCTATAGTATTGAAGAAACGGAAGATCAAATGGGTCTTATAGAACGATTGAGAACCGAAATGGATCCTGAGACAGGATTGCCCAGGTATAATCTAGCAACAGCTTTGTCCCTTATGATCTTTTTTGCCATCGCCATGCAATGCATGAGTACCTTGGCAATTGTAAAACGAGAGACCAATACCTGGAAATGGCCATTAACCATGTTTGCTTACATGACAGTGTTGGCCTATGTTATGGCTTGGATTACCTATGAACTTAGTTCTAAGTACCTACTTGTTTAATAGTATAAGGGGGAATTCCCATTTCCAACTAAGATGATATTTATCTCGCAATTATCCCTTCAAAGGTGGATATTTAGAGCATGAAATTTGAGACGAAATTAAAGCATGCCATAGAGAAAGCCGAGTCGCCGCTGTGTATTGGTTTAGACCCGCAGCTGAGTCGCCTGCCTGATGTCATAAAAGAGCAGTATAATAGTCCAGCCGAGCAGGTATTTGAGTTCTGCAGGCAGGTAATAATGACCACGCATCACAGGGCGGCTGCATATAAGCCAAATTTGGCATTTTTCGAAGCCTTAGGTCCAGAAGGTTTTGAAGTGTTTTCTGAACTCTTGGCTCATATTCCGAATCATATTGTGGTTATAGCCGATGCTAAGCGTGGAGATATTAGCACGACCGCTGAGCATTATAAGAAAGCTTTTTTTGAACAGATGGAAGTAGATGCGATCACTTTGAATCCCTTGATGGGTTTAGAAACTTTAGAGGCATTCGGAGATGATGCATCCAAAGCGGTATATGCACTCGCGTTAACCTCTAATCCAGGTGCTCATGATTTTTTATTAAAACCTGTAGAAGGATTTAAAAGTCTAGCGGCCTACATAGCGTTTCGGCTTGAAAAAGAGTCTTCTAAAATGGCTACTCATCTTGGTATGGTTATCGGCGCTACGCAAAGCCATATTGCTCAAGATGTGCTGTACAATCATCCCCATGCAAGTTTGTTGATTCCTGGATTTGGGGCTCAAGGTGGGCATATTCAGGATTTGGCACTTTTATTGAAATCTCATAAAGGGCTGCCGCTAATCAATTCTAGCAGAGGTATTCTATACGACGCCGCAGAAGCGTCTAACTCCGAGCAATCATCTTGGCTAGATCGAGTATTATTGCGAACTGAAGCGGCCTGTAATGCACTACATCCCATTTATCAACAAATCGCTGTCTAATGGGCTCTGCGGAAAAAAATGAAGTGATTATCTATACCGATGGTGCATGCAGTGGTAATCCAGGACCTGGAGGGTGGGGTGCCTTGTTGCGGTATCAAGATAAAGAAAAAGAGCTTTCGGGTGGAGAAGCGCATACTACCAACAATCGGATGGAAATGATGGCTGTGATTCAGGCCGTCCAGGCTATAAAAAAGCCATGCAGGTTAAAAATTCATAGCGATAGTGCGCTGATTATCAATGCGATGACGAAAGGATGGATAGAGTCTTGGCAATCAAAAGGGTGGAAAAAAGCCGATAAAAAACCAGTTGAAAACCAAGATTTATGGATGGCACTTCTAGATGTTATTCAAAGTCATGATATTGAGTGGATTAAAGTGAAAGGTCATGCGGGTATCCCAGATAATGAGCGAGTTGACCAACTAGCGGTTCAAGCCGCCAAACAATTTATGTGAGTTTTTTCTTAGATTCGTTTGGTCACGAATTTTTAGTTTTTTTATTAATCGTACTTTTGCTTTCAATCCTTAATAGAATCATTTATGAGCCAACACGATGCAATAGCCCCTTTTCACTTGGCCTTTCCAGTGAAAGATCTTAAAGAAACCTACGAATTTTATACCCAACTTTTGGGCTGTTCAACCGGTAGAACATCAGATCATTGGATTGATTTCAATATGTGGGGCCATCAAGTGGTGGCCCATTTAAGTCCGGATGAAGCTAAAGAGTCAGCCAAGAATGCAGTTGACGGTCACGGGGTACCCGTTCGTCATTTTGGTGTAATTCTAAGTATGGAGGAATGGCAGGAATTAGCCGATCGTCTTACATCGGAAGGAATAGAATTCATTATTGAACCCTATATTCGATTTAAGGGTGAAGCTGGCGAACAAGCAACCATGTTCTTTTTAGACCCTAGTGGAAATGCGCTGGAGTTCAAAGCTTTTGCAGATAAAAGCCAGATCTTTGCAACCTGAGTAGGAAGTGTTTTTATCACGAGTCTTAAGCTAAGCACCATCGGTGCCTAGAGTCCCTTGGTCAAACTCTTGTTGAATATGCTCTAGGCTTTGCTGATATTCTTCCCACTGATACATTTGGTCGGTGAGCTCTTTTTTGCACTGCTCGTATTCTATACTCACCTCTTTTACTCTAATGGGGTCCTCATAGAAGTCGGTTTCAGCCATCATAGATTCGATTTCTGCCAGGCGATTCTCGGCTTTCTCAATGTCTGCTTCAACCCGGTCAATCTTTGCTTTAATCGGTTTAATCCTTTTGCTGAGGGCGTTTCTACGCTCGGCTTCCCATCGTTTTTGATCTTTCTTCGATGCAAAACGTTGAACAGGCTCCGTGGATTGAGTGGGATGTGATGATTTATAAGCCGCCGAAGCCGTGGATTTTGAGCTGTTGCCTCCTTCGCTTAATGACGCCAATGCGGCCTCTTCTTTTTTCTTGTCTAAATAGTAGCTTACGTTTCCTAAGAAAACACGCAGTTTACCTGGCTGTACTTCGAGCACTTTATTCACTATGGGGTCTAAGAATGAACGATCGTGTGAAACGATCATACAGGTACCCTCATACTGTTGTAGAGCATGCTGAAGTACGGCTTTGCTGCTCATATCTAAGTGGTTAGTAGGCTCGTCAAAAATGAGAAAATTTGCGGGGGATAACAGCATTTTTGCAAGTGCTAAACGGGACTTTTCACCCCCTGAGAGCACCTTCACTTTTTTAAATACATCGTCTCCTGTGAACAAAAAATTACCCAATAATGAGCGTAAGGTACTCTCTTTTTGGCCAGAACCTGCACTCATCATAATGCCTAGTGCGTCTTCTTTTTGGTCTAATTCATCGGCCTGATGTTGTGCGAAATAGGCGTGCTGTACGTTATGACCAAGTTTTTTTGTGCCTCCTTGTATAGGTTCTAGACCACATAAAATACGAATGAGTGTCGATTTACCTGCTCCATTGGGGCCAACCACGGCTATTTTATCTTCTCTTTCGATTTCCAAATCGATGCCATTGAATATTTCATGAGCTCCATACCGTTTGGTTACCTGATCAAGAGTAATGACGACTTGTCCTGTACGCTCGGGAGGAGGGAATCGAAAACTAACACTACCCAGTTCTTCTTCAACCGTAATCTGATCAATCTTCTCGAGTTGCTTTATTCGGCTTTGTACTTGGCGAGCTTTGGTTGCTTTGTATCGAAAACGATCGATGAATTCTTGAGTTTCTTTAATGTGTTTTTCTTGATTCTTTTGGGCATTCACAAGTAATTCTCGCTCTTCAGCCCATTTACGCTCATAAAAACTATAATTGCCCGCATAGTCGTGAATACTACCTTGACGAATGGCTAGGGTTCGGTTGGTGAGCCCATCCAAAAATGACCGGTCATGAGAAACAACAATAACAGCCCCGTTGTATTGACTTAGAAACTGCTCTAGCCACTGAAGGGATTCTATATCGAGATGGTTGGTGGGTTCATCCAATAAGAGATAGGTGGGATCCTGTAGCAAAAGTTTGGCGAGGGCAATACGCATCAGCCATCCCCCTGAAAACTCTTTGGTGGTTCGATGGAAATCTACAGATGAGAACCCTAAACCGGATAAGACCTTTTCGACTTTAGAGCGTAGACTATAAAGGCCCGATTGCTCTAATTGATTTTGCATGATTCCGAGCTGATCTAATTTTTGATCATAGTCAGCATCGGTTGGGTTGAGCTCGCCAAGAGATTTTTGTAAAGCTTGCACGTCTCTTTCCAAGTCAAAAATCTCTTGATAAATAGTTTCAACCTCTTCGACAACGCTAAGGCTAAAATCAGGTTCCACACCATCTTGTGGTAAATATCCTAGACTTTCGGATTTGGATAGACTTACCTGCCCACCATCGACTTCTTGAAGTCCCATGATGATTTTTAGGAGCGTTGATTTACCGGCACCGTTCGGGCCTACCAAACCAATCCTATCTCCGGGATTTATAATCACCGAGAGGTCGTCTAATAAGGCGCGATCCCCTAGTGAAAGACGGATGTTGCTACATTGTAACATTACTTAACCCGTGAATTCAATCGATTTGGCTTCTAATGCTCCTGCGATAAGCCGAGCGGTCATGTCCAATCCATCGGGTCCAATTCGGCTTAATGAGCCTTCCTGACTCTTTCCATATCCGCCCCCTAAAATTGGGGTAAAACCATTTTCTATGAGCGTTTCAAGTGAACCACATTGCTGATAAACACTCATGGTATTGGGAATGGCCTGACCATAGTTGTTATCCGTTTTTATCAATTTGGTAGCCTCTACATATTGGGTTAAAATTCCCCAGGATAAGGCTGCTTGACTAAAGACATAGGCGGCTATTTGATCCCCTATGGGGAGGATTGAATCAATCCATCGGTCTTGTTTGTTTTTTGCCTGTTGAGCATAACTCAATAGCTTTTTAAGCCGTAAACTATAGTCATCTAATTTCTTATCCGTTGTTTCGAGGATGAGGGTATTTTTTGGATTCGGGTGATGATCAAGCGCCTCGCGAATGAGCGTATAGTGCAAATCGTATATTTCATCACACATGGAATGGGCAGCATCCATTTTTCCTGAGACCGCGGTGTCTATTATCGCGAGTAGTTTATCGTGAGTGTTGCTAAAAGCCGATAGTACTGCGATTGCTTTCGGATATTCGGAAAGGTATTCAATCGCTTGTGTAAGGGATTGAGCGTCTAAGACGGTAGGTCCCTCAAAACTAAGAACATGGATTTCTTCGTTGCTCATAGTTCATCGGAATAAAGTGTTGGATGGTCTGGGCGAAGATTGTACCGGCTTTTCATGACCTGTCCATAGGCTCCCGCACTTCGGATTGCTAAGACATCACCACGTTTTAATGTTTCTAATTCAATCCCCGTTCGAAAGGTATCAGAACTCTCACAAATGGGTCCAACTACATCGTAGACGTTTATATTTTTGGATGTTTTGGAGTCTTGGTCCGACGTTAATTTATCGATATGATGCACGGCTTGATAAAGAGCGGGTCGAATGAGTTCGGTCATACCGGCATCTACCACTGCAAAGTTTTTGTGCGTACGTTCTTTGATGTAAAGAACCTTTGTAATCAATGAGCCTGCTTGCGCAATAATCGAACGTCCAAGTTCAAAATGGACCTCTTGGTTTTCTCTTACCTCTAAGTGACGATCAAAAACTTCAAAAAAGGATTTAAAATCGGGATAAGGAGCCTGATCTGGGTTTTCATAGTCGACCCCAAAACCGCCACCCATATTTAAAACTCGAACTTGTAATCCTTTAGATTCAATAAAGCGAACATACTCATTACATTTTTTACATAGCTGTTCGAAGGGTGATAACTCGGTAATTTGGGAACCAATATGAAAATGAACTCCTAAAAAGTCGATGGCCTTGGCGTCAGGTAGGTAGTTTAAAACTTCAACGAGCTCATCATCACTGATGCCAAACTTGTTTTCATGTAACCCAGTTGTGATGTATTTGTGGGTTTGAACGGCCACATTGGGATTGAGCCGAAGAGCTACGCGCGCTTTTTTCCCTAGCATACTTGCCAAATTATTCAACACCAAGAGCTCTTCATACGATTCTACATTGAAGCAGAATAGGTCATTTTTAAGCCCCAGAATCATTTCTTCATCCGTTTTCCCGACCCCGGCAAATGCAATTTTCGACGGGCTAAATCCATGATCTAATGCCTGTTGAACTTCCCCACCACTCACACAATCTGCCCCTAATCCAGCTTTTTGAATATGCTGCAAAATCTTAGGCTCATGATTTGCCTTCAGAGCAAAATGCACATGGTACCCTTTTTGAATGCCGTGCAATTGTACTTGTTCCAAACTTTGATTCAGTACATCCATGTCATAATAATAGCAGGGGGTAGCATGATGACTAAGGGCATTAAGTAAGCGATCAGAGGTCATATGGCATCTAATGAATAGTATTGATCCTAAGAAGTTCTAGGCCAGAACTTCCGTTTCGGCCAAAGGTTCATAGGGAATGAGTCCTTGGGTTTCCAATAACTCATCATTCTTAGTATGAAAGATAACAATAATATCACCTAATTGGGTAGACGGAGGATTATCTGTAGAGTAGGGAGCAAGATTATCTTCTCCACTAATCACAGAAACAATAAGACCACTTTTGCCCATCTTATTCATGAAATTTCTCAGGTTGAAACCATCGCTTACGCGATATAGAAACAAACCGATCTCTTCTTTCATCAGTTCTTCAATAGCCGAGTAATTCCATTCGTTAGAAAACAGAATTCTACCTCCCAAGCTCTCATGGGTCTCATTTTCTTTGTGAATGGAAATGGAAGACTGTGCCAGTTGGAATACATTGGAAGAACCAAATATTTCGGCGAACCGTATAGAGGCTAGCGCGTTGACTTCATCGTTAGGTGTAAGTGCAAACAGGTACCCAATACCATCGAAGTTTATTTCATCCATGGCAAATTCGGATAAAATATTTCCATAGTAAGTTTCTAGGTTACTTTTTCGAGCTCTTGATATGTTTTCCCAGTTCGAATCCGCAACTAAAACCTTTAAACCTAGTTGTTGTAGCCTACAAGCCAGATCGATACTCCATGTGTGGGCGCCTAGAAATAGAACTCCCTTTGGCTGAGGTTTAGCCACTTTTAAGAGTCGCGTTACTGGACTGGCCGATAGTCCATACACAGTAACCGTAGCAATGATCACTACAAAGGTATAGGGAACGAGTTTTTCGGCATCAGCAAATCCTTCTTGCTCCAAACGTAAAGCAAAGATAGCTGAGATAGCTGCGGCTACAATTCCACGTGGAGCCATCCAAGCCAAGAACGTTTTTTCTTGAAAACTTAGCTTTGACCTCCAAGTAGCTGCGTAAATTGATATAGGTCGCACGATGAATAAAAGTGCGAGAATGAATAAGGCACTCTGTAGGTTGAAGTAATCCAAATCTTCAACTTTTAATCGAGATGCCAACAAGATGAAGAGGGCAGATATGAGTAAAACCTGTAGATTTTCTTTGAATTCGATGATGTGTTTGACACGAATAGCTTTTTGATTGGCAAGTAAAATACCCATCACGGTAACCGCCATAAGTCCAGATTCATGCTGAAGGATATTTGATGCCGTAAACACAGCAATGACCAGCATAAGGGTGACGGGGTTCTGTAGGTAATCGGGTATCCAGTGTTTTTTAAGCATGATATAAAGAATACCCGCTCCCAGAGCACCAAAAAAGCTACCATCTACTATGGTAGTTACGATGATAATCGCAGAGCTACCATCCATATTGGTGAAGCCACCCGTGATGATAATCTCGAATACCAATACTGCCATCATAGCTCCTATGGGATCGTTCACAATACCCTCCCATTTCAACACAGAACCGGCCGTTTCGGTTGGGCGTACTTGTCGAAGCAAAGGAATAATTACCGTAGGCCCCGTTACAATTAATACCGCACCAAATAATACCGCAATTTCAAGGCTCAGACCTAATAGATAATAGGCCGATACGGCTGCTAACACCCAAGTGATGGCAATACCAACCGTAATGAGTTTAATGACCACCCCGCCAATTTTACGGAATTCAGCCATACGAAGGCTGAGTCCACCTTCAAACAGTATAATTGCAACAGAAAATGAAACAAACGGGCTTAGTAAATCCCCTAATAATGCATCTGGGTCGATCCAACCAGTCACAGGGCCGGCAACAATTCCAAAAATGAGTAATACAAGGATTGCGGGCAACTTAGTTCGCCAAGCAAACCATTGGGCACTAATTCCCAGTGCAATTACGGCACTTAATCCGACTAGTATTTGTTGACTCATATAATTCCGTATAATTCAGCTTAGGAAATAAAATTTTATCCTATATTAGATAAGCAATTTCACTAACGCTTTCGACTCGTTAGTACGCAACATACAAAAGATTCTAAGCATATTCATCGCTTACATTGCTCTAAAAACTTCTAGACCAATTAATTATGGCCAAGAAAGAACGACTCTCTAAAAAACTTACCCTATTCGACGTGTATGCCGTAAGTACCGGTGCTATGTTCAGTTCTGGTTTCTTTTTGTTGCCTGGAATAGCGGCTATGGAAACTGGAAATAGTGTTTACTTGAGTTACTTAGTGGCTGGCTTCTTAATTCTCCCTTCTATGTTAACCGTTGCTGAGCTCGCGACAGCCATGCCTAGAGCAGGGGGTGCCTATTATTTTTTGGATCGTAGTTTAGGTCCACTAGTCGGAACCATTGGTGGCTTGGGCTCATGGATTGCCCTGATATTCAAAAGCGCCTTTGCATTGATTGGGATGGGTGCCTATCTGAGCTTATATGTGGATGTACCCATGTTGCCCTTGGCCCTGATACTGACGGTGGTTTTTGGATTGCTGAACATATTTGGAGCCAAGGAGACCGCTTTTTTGCAGCGCCTATTGGTATCTGCTTTGGTGGTCATTATGGGGTATTTTCTCATAGAAGGAGTTGAGTATTTAACGGGGAATGCCGTGTTACCCGAAATGAAAGAGCGTAATTTTTTAACCAACGGGTTGAATGGATTCATTTCTACCGTGGGATTGGTATTTGTTTCATATGCAGGGCTCACCAAAGTTGCTAGTATCGCCGAAGAGGTTCAAAACCCTGATCGGGCCATTCCCTTAGGAATGACTTTGTCGCTCATGACGGCTAGTTTAGTGTATGTATTAGGTGTATTCATCATGGTGAAGGTGCTACCTGCCGCTACTTTATTTTCAAGCTTAACTCCTGTAACCGATGCCGGTAGCGTTGTGATCACTTGGATACCCACATCCATAGGGATACTTTTAATAGTAGTTGCAGCCATCGCGGCTTTTGCCTCAACAGGTAATGCAGGAATCATGTCGGCTTCTAGGTATCCTTTGGCCATGAGTAGAGATGGTTTAATGCCCAAATTCTTTGGTAAGATAGGTCG
>CAKZLH010000219.1 GCA_937125285.1 uncultured Balneolaceae bacterium
ATCTTAGTAAGTGTGAAAATGGTGCCCGATGTAACGGCGCCTATGCAAATAAAAAACGGTGAACTCATCATGGATGCAGATCGCGCCGTGCTCAATGCCTACGATGCATCAGCGGTAGAAGAAGCATTGGTGTTACAAGAAGCTCACGGAGGCGAAGTGGTGGTGGTAAGCGTGGGATCGGCCAGAGCTGCGGAAACCTTGAGGAAGGCCTTGGCGATGGGGGCCGATTCGGCGGTGCATATATCAACCGAAGGTGTGGAAGGTGCCGGTGGATTCGATTCATTCAGTTATGCGAAGATTTTAGCCGCCTATTATAGCAAGCAAACATACGATGCGCTATTTTTTGGCAAACAGTCTCAGGATACCGATGCCGGCTTAACGGGGTCCATGGTAGCCGAATTACTAGGGGTGCCCTACGTATCGAATGCGGTAGGTATTACCCGCGAAGCTGATGGCGGGTTTTTGGTGAAACGTCAGGGGGATAGCGGCCAAGAAATGGTGGTCGTGGGCAATGGCTGTTTAATCACCTGTTCCAATGATATGAATGAGCCTCGAATTCCTAAGCTTAAAGGGATTATGGCCTCCAAGAAGAAACCCTTAGAAACGCTGAGCCTAGCCGATCTTGGATTGAACACGGCAGATGTGCACGCTAAAACTCAGATTACCGCCTACGGAGAAATACCCGCGCGTCAAGCTGGACAGAAATTTAGCGAGGGCGCGGCGGATGATGCGTCGAAAGTAGCCGAACTTCTTGAACAAAACGATTTACTCTCATGATATTTTTACATCTACTTACGGTTCAAAGCGGTGCCATCAAAAGAGCCTCATTAGAAGTACTTGCGCGAGGGAGAGCCCTAGCCGACGTGCTCAACACCAACGGCCAAGAAGTCGAGCTTCATGCGGTGGTTTGTACTCCCGAGGTGGCGGATTGGACGGCGGAGAAATGGAGCGCTGAGTTAGGTGCCTACGGCGTGGATACAGTATGGTCAGCCACCGATGAATCGTTCAAAGAGCATAATAACCAAGCTTTACTTGCAGCAGTGCAAACCGCCCATTCCCAAGCTACCGACCTAGGAGCGAAACCCAGCGTGGTGGCCATGGCCTCCACCGAAGGCGTAAAAGATATTTTAGGGGCCTTATCGATGCGATTGGGCGCGAGTGTGGTTGCCGATGTTTCAGAGTTTGGGGTAGTTGCAGAGGGTGATGGATTGCAATTAACCGCCACTCGTCCGGTGATGGCTTCCAAAGCCCAAACCCAAGTGCAGACCACAGCGAAGCATGTGATGGTGTCGGTGCGCTCAGGCTCGTATGGAATTTTGGAAGCAGCCGGAGGTCATGAAGGAGGCACGCCCACTCATCAACCCGTGAAAATAGAGCATCTAAAAATTGAACAGACCGATTCGAAGTTGCAGACGCAGATCCGCGAAATCATCACAGCGGCGGCAGACACCATCGACTTGAACGAGGCCGAGGCTATCGTGGCGGCTGGCCGAGGGGTTAAAGACGAGACTGCTAAAGCCTTAATTGCGGAATTGGCGGGGGTTTTGAATGCGGGCATCGGGGCATCACGCGCCTTAACCGAGGCAGGAATCTATGATCCAAGCGTTCAAATCGGGCAAACCGGAAAGGTTGTTGCACCGCAGCTCTACATTGCAGTGGGAATCTCCGGAGCCATTCAACACGTGGCTGGCATCACCAATTCGAAGGTGATTGTGGCAGTAAACAAAGACGCGGATGCGCCTATTTTCGAGGTAGCCGACTACGGAATTGTGGGTGATTTGTACGAGGTATTGCCGGCACTAATCGCCGAAATCAAACGCTTAAAAGGATAGCATGGAAGACGAACGTTTCGACGCGATTGTCATTGGAGGCGGAGTGGCCGGTTTGTCGGCGGCCATGACCTTGGCGCGTGCCAATATGAAGTTTTTGTTGGTGGAGCGGGGCGAGTTTGCGGGTGCCAAAAATGTGTCGGGCGGCGTGCTTTGGGGCAGCGATTTAACGAAGTTGGTCCCTCAGTATTGGGAAGAAGAAGACGGCGGCTGGGAGCGATTTGTGAATCATCGCCGGCTTAGTTTAATGGACGAGCAGTCGGCCTTTACCCTAGATTTTAAATCCAGCCATTGGAACGAGCCTCCCTACACCGGAGTCGTGGTTCTTCGGGCGCGTTTCGATAATTGGCTGGCAGGAAAGGTGCAAGAAGCTATCGATGCGAGTGACTATGCCGAAGAATCCTTTATTGCGACCGATATAAAGGTGGATCAGGTGATAATGGAAGGCGGTCGCGCGGTTGGGATTAAAACCGGAGACGAGGAATTTCATGCTCAGGTGGTGATTATCGCCGAGGGGGTGAACAATTTGCTCACGCGGCAAGTGGGACTTCAAACCGAATATGTTCCCGCCGATCATATGCTCAC
>CAKZLH010000220.1 GCA_937125285.1 uncultured Balneolaceae bacterium
TCCTGATCTTTTAATTTTTTAAGTAATTCTGTGGGAGTTAATTCAGATTCAATTTTCGCAACGGCATTCAAAAAGTCGGTGGAAGATGGGCCAATAGGTTCGGTGGTATACACCTTTGAAAATTCAGGTGTATTTGTACTCAATCGAGTCAAAAAATCTTTGGCTTCAAGCAAATGCTTTTTAGAATCCCCTTGATTCGATCCCAAGGCTATATAAATGGCATTTGAAAAATTATCCGTGCTAGAATGTGTCACTCTTGCTAGCCTCTTCTCCAGTTCATGCAAACTTCTGAGTATTCAGCCGGTTGCTTAACCGGTGGGGCTAATTTTCGAACGATTACACGTAAAGCTATTGCCATTGCGAAATGCTTCATAAGGGATTCACCAATGCCTAGGCAAAGACTTTCGATGAGCTTTTTAGAAGGACCAAGCATGACTTCAGTAACCAAGTTTTCAGCAATTTCATAGTCAATGGTTTGGCTTAGTTCATCGCTTTGACCGGCAATACGTAAGTCACAAAAAAAGATTAGGTCCACCTCAAAATCATTTCCTTCTAAACGCTCACGTTCATGAACCCCATGAAGCCCGCGATAACGAAGCCCTTTCAGGGTTAGTTTGTCTAGGTCTAATGGCAATTTCTGTCCGGAATCTCCAGGGAAGTCATCTTCCTTATCGTAATAATAGATGCTGTCTGGAGTCAGGTGATCCATTGATAAAGGGTACGTTTACAGGCTTGCGACTTCTATGCGTTGATGGAGCTCTTCCAAAATACGTTTGTGCTTTGGACTCGTGGTCATGCGTTCTTCAACGGTAGAAATTGCGTGAATAACCGTAGAGTGATCACGCCCACCAAAATGAAGTCCAATCGTTTTTAGGCTAGATTTAGTGAAGCGCTTGGATAGATACATAGCAATCTGTCGTGCTTCAACAATTTCTTGCTTGCGAGTTTTTTCACGCACTTTGTTGGTATCAATTCCAAAATAATCACACACATAATTCTGAATGGACTCTATAGAAATTTGAGTGTGAGAATCTTTTACCATGTCCTTGAGGACCCGTTTAGCCATAGCTAAATCAATCTCATCGATATTTTGCAGTGAGGCGTGTGCTAATAGTTTGATGATGGCACCTTCAAGATCTCTAACATTAGACTTAAAGTTGTGAGCAATAAACTCTAAGATATCTCCAGGGATTTCAATCCCATTGTCATTGGCTTTACGCTCTAGAATCGCATATCGAGTTTCGTATTCCGGCATTTGAAGATCAGCGCTTAATCCCCAGCTGAATCTTGAAATCAAACGCTCTTCAATATCGGGTACATCTTTAGGGGCGCGGTCACTACTCAAAATGATTTGCTTGCCATCTTGGTGTAAGGCATTGAAAATATGGAAAAATTCTTCTTGAGTTTTTTCTTTGCCACTGAAAAATTGGATGTCATCTACGATAAGCACATCAATATTTCGGTAAAACATCGAGAACTCACTAGCCCTGTTATTTCGGATAGCATGAACAAATTCATTGGTAAAGGCTTCAGACGAGATATATAGGACAGACTTTTCATCCCCGAACTTATGCTTTATTCGATTACCTATGCTTTGTATCAAGTGAGTTTTACCAAGGCCAGTAGGACCGTATATAAAAAAGGGATTGAATGAGTTGCTTCCAGGATTGTCTGAAATAGCCATGGCTGCAGAACGGGCCAAGCGGTTGCAATCTCCTTCTATATAGCGTTCAAATACATAAGAGCCATTCAGATTGGAATCAATTTTGGTCTTGCGGATTCCAGGAATTACAAATGGATTTTCAATTCGGTCGGGAGAATAATCTGGATAGCTTTGCACGTGTTGGTCTTGGGCCGGAGGCATAGGGCGCTGCGGTAGTCGGATAGATTTATTGTGCTCGTATTGATCCGACTTTTCCATGACCACCGAATATTCCAATTTTCCGTGTTCTCCCATGACTTTACTTAGAGTAGAGCGAAGCATGGTGTAGTAATGCTCTTCTAGCCATTCATACCAAAACTGACTAGGGACCTGTATGGTCAGGGTGTTATCCACTAAACTAATTGCTCGAATAGGTTCAAACCATGACTTGAACTTCTGATAGCTAATATTATCCTTAATTATACTGAGGCACTGATCCCAAGTAGCCTCTGCCGATTCCATATGCAAAGCTAAAATCCTCCTACACGTTAAAAATGTCTACATCTACTATTATACGACTCTTTGGTGGTAGTTATCCACAAATTTTACTAAAGAGTTTGGTTTTTTCTTGGTCTGAAAATGGAGAATTATTTCTTACTTGTCAAACCCAAATGGAGGTGCTGGTCTAAAGTTATCCACACTAGAAAAATTTTTGTAAACCATTAAAAATCAATAGCTAAAAAATCTAAATTAAAAACTTAGTAAGAGGGGTAATATTCTGTTAATGTTGCCTTAACAGCCTCAAGAATAAAGCATCGGCGGAAATCGTATTTTTTTCAACTACTTTTCCACAAGTTATCCACAAATTTCTGCAAATCATGAAATATCTCTGAAGTTCGTTGAAATTGAATGATTTATGGGCATTAAAGAACATTGGTCATTAAAAGAAAATGCGTATGTTTTTAGAGCTAAAGTGTTCCAACGATAAAACGATCTTTTTCACCCAAATCCTTTACAATTTTGGCCTCAATTCCTACGGTTGAGTATAGCGTTCGAACTTCTTCGCCATAACGCTCATGGAGCTCAAAATAAAATCGACCTCCCGGTTTTTTGAGTAGTTGCTTAGAAGTACCCATGAGTGACTCATACATATGACCCGTACTACGGCAAAACAGTGCCAGCTCAGGTTCATAGTTCACAACTTCTGCGTCAAGATTAGATCGCTCTTCATTTAGAATGTAAGGAGGGTTCGATACCACCACGTCAAATTGATAAGCTAGTTCAGGATGATGTCTTAAAAATTGCGTATCGAATACATCATCTTGAAACCATTGCACAGATAAATCCAACGATTTAGCATTGGCTTGAGCTTGACGTAGGGCTTCTTCGGAGGTATCCATGGCCCAAATTTCCCAATCGGGTCTGTGATGCTTTAGCGCAAGGGCAATACACCCCGAGCCAGTACCAATGTCCATAACTTTCACAGGGGCATCCTTGGGGTAATCCCTTAAAATCCGCTCGACCAATTCTTCTGTTTCTGGTCGTGGGATTAATACCGAATTGGAGACGGACAGTTTCAACCCGAAAAAATCAGTTTCTCCAATAATATACTGTAGGGGCTCATGCTTGGCGCGGCGTTGCACAAGTGGTCGAAGTTGCTCTAACTCACGCGAACTCAAGGGGCGTTCGAAAAGCAGATACAAATCCAATCGTTTAACTTCTAAAACGTGGGCAAGCAACCACTCGATACTGAGCCTACTATTTTTAATCCCTTTCTGGTTGAAGTAGTTGGTCGCCCAGTCTAACATACTAAGCACCGTCCAAGATTCTTGGTGCATTAGTCGTCGCTGATCGCGTCTGAAATACGTTCTTCTTGTACCGTTAAACCATAACGCTTACCAAAATCAAAAATAAATTCATTCACCAAAGAGTCTACGCTGCGCTCCTCGGAGAGGGAACTGCCCCGAAAACCCATGCGGCCACCGGTTTTCTTGAGAATAATTTTGGTCTGTTTGGGATTGCTCTCTACGATACACGTGAGCGTAACACTGGAATTAATCTGTTTCTCATATTCCTCGTAAACAGCTACATACTGAGTGTGTTTAATCTCGTCAAAGGTACGCGTATGTAGAAACTTGGGTTTATGTTCTTCAAACAATTTCGGCGCCATTCTCATAAGGGTTGAAGATGGACCGTAGATTAGGAAAGTAGTGTGAGAATTCATTCCACTGGGTTTTCTGTTACACGACAAAATAATACATGTTCTGTCGGATAAATTCGATAGAAAATAACATGTTCTAGGGTTAAGGCAATAAGAAAATGAGATTTTTTTCGTTTTATCTTTGTTATTGTAATGTAGTAACTTGCAATAGATGATTTTTTGCGCATTTTTAAACACACAAATAGCGTTTAGTAATCAAATAAATATTTTACACCTTTATGAAGCTTTCGAAACAAAGTTTTCAACCTGTTGTCTTTTTTGGGCTTACCATGTTTATGGTGTTGATGCATGGCGATATGCCGATAGTTGCTCAAAACACCCAAGTTGAGATCGGAGATGAATATGCTTTTGGAGAGCCTGAAGTCGAGGGCTACGATATTAGTCGCAATCTTTATGACGAGGGTTTTCGTTCGGGTTTGGGCTTTCGTATTGGGTTGAATGATTTTGGGCTTCAATTGGGAGCGCAGTACAGAAGAGCATTACGTCCCTATACAGAAGCCTTAGTAAGCTTGAGCATCAGTGGGGTGCGTGATCCAAGTGAGCAAACCTATATCGACTATTATTTTGGAAACAGGGTAGTCCCGAGTAAATA
>CAKZLH010000221.1 GCA_937125285.1 uncultured Balneolaceae bacterium
TGTATTAGAGCAGGAAGATATCCACATGATTCTCTTAGATGGATCTAAATCAGTAGAACAGTTGAACGAGACTATAGAAAGAATTGAAGCTATTAAACTGCATCCTATTCCTTTTCTGATCATTAATACCCCTATCGATAAAAATATTGAGGACTATTATACAACCGGAGCCATTCATGTGCTAACTGAAACGGCAGGTTCCAAATTGATAAGTTCGATTATTAACAATCTCTCTGAACATCTCGACATCGAACTCAGAATTACAATATCTAAAGCACTTTCTTCGGATTCAGTACTCAATCGCAACGATCATTTATTCGGTCGCCGCCTATTTGAGGTAATTCACAATCACCTATTTAGTAAACAGCTTACAATAGGTTCAATTGCCCGTGAACTTGGTATATCGAGAAGGCAACTGCTACGAAGATGCTATAAGATCTACAACAAAAGTGCCTTTGAGCTACTCGATGAAACTCGTCTACGCCTCGTACATCAGATGGTTGAACAGGAAGGCGTAAGTGTTCGTAGTTTAGCAGAGGATTTGGGTTTTAGTTCCCCCTACTATCTAGAAAAAAAATATGAAGAGTTTTTAACGAACCTAAAAACCAGCCGAGATCCAGAACACTAGCTTTCAACAAGACTAGAGGAGTGGTAGCTTTTATTGATTCTGCTGCTTTTTTTCTTCTCTTTTTCGTTCGTTGTGATCCAAAAATCGTTTACGAATACGCAGGCTTTCTGGGGTTACTTCCAACCATTCATCAGAAGCCAGAAACTCAATACACTCTTCCAAGCTCATTTTCTTAGACTGAGAAATTTTCACAGCGTCAGCAGTTTGAGTCGCCCGGTGATTGGTAAGGTTTTTCTTCTTCACCACATTCACAACCATATCATCGGCTCGATTATTCACCCCTACGACCATTCCCATATACACCGGATTTCCGGCTTCTACGAAAAATTGCCCTCTGTCCTGTATTCCTTCTAAGGCATAGTTGGTTGTTTCACCTTTTTCGAGTGCGATAAGCGCCCCTCTACTACGGCCTGGGATTTCGCCAGCGAAAGGCTCATAGGTATCAAATTGTTGGTGCATAATACCCGTACCTCTGGTTTCGGTGAGTAGTTCACCCCGAAAACCAATAAGACCGCGAGAAGGTACTCTAAATTCAATTCGGTTATTTTCCCCTTCCTGACTCATGCTCTGCATGATACCTTTTCGCTTCTGTAGATTATCAATTACTCGGTTCGAGTAATCGGTGTGAACATCCACTACCACTTCTTCCACAGGTTCGTGCAGTATGCCTTCAATATCCTGCATGAGTACTTCTGGGCGAGAAACCGCAAATTCATAGCCCTCGCGGCGCATTGTCTCAATGAGTATGGCCATTTGAAGTTCTCCTCGGCCCGATACTTTAAATACATCTGGGCTATCCGTAAACTCAACTTTCATAGCCACATTAGTGCGCACTTCTTTTTCGAGGCGATCTTTCAACTGGTTTGAAGTAACGTAGCTACCCTCCAAGCCTGCAAAAGGCGAATTGTTCACCCTGAAATACATCGCGATGGTGGGTTTATCTAGATCGATATAGCTCAGAGGAGTAAGATCGCTTGATGCGGTTAAGGTGTCTCCGATATGCACGCCTTCATAACCCGCTATGGCTGCGATATCACCCGCCACGGCTTGATCCACGGGCTCCCTTTTCAACCCGCTAAAAGAAAACAATTTGGTCGCGCGACCTTTGCTTTTTACATCACCCTTTCCATTGACTAGGGCTAGATCTTGATTAACCTTAACGACTCCTTGCTCGATTCGGCCAACCGCAATTCGACCCACATAATCGTTCCAGTCAATGCTACTAATAAGCATTTTGAATGGCTGATCTAGTGGCTGATCGGGAGCCGGAACGTGAGATACAATGGTATCCATAAGGCTGGATAAATCCGTACCCATATCGTCTAAGTCTGTGCCCGCAATACCTTCTTTTGCTATGGCATAAAGCACTGGGAATTCCAATTGCTCATCAGTAGCATCAAGCATCACAAATAGATCAAAAATCTCGTTCAATACCGCATCTGGGCGGGCATCTTTCCGGTCAATTTTGTTAATCAATACAATGGGTTTGTACCCAAGACTTAAGGATTTACGCAGTACAAATTTGGTTTGGGGCAGTGGACCTTCGGCAGCATCTACTAATAGGATAACCCCATTCACCATTTTTAAAATTCGTTCAACTTCCCCTCCAAAATCGGCGTGACCAGGAGTATCTACTATATTAATTTTGGTGTCTTTCCAGGATACTGCGGTGTTTTTTGAAGAGATGGTAATCCCGCGCTCTTTTTCCAAATCTCCGGAATCCATGACTCGATCATCGACTTCTTGGTGGGCCTGAAAGGTACCGCACTGCTTCAGAATTTGGTCTACTAAGGTGGTTTTGCCATGATCTACGTGAGCAATGATGGCGATATTTCGAAGGTCTTGTTGCATGGATGTTATATGAGTTGGCAGTACTAAACCATGCACGTATCCGTTCGAGACCGTTCGAATAAGAAGTTCATAGGTTAAATACCGAAAATTGGACAGCCTCTAAGATACGAAGAATCCCGTTATTAAAGAGGGAGATTGTCATGTTTTTTTCTAGGCACCGAATCCACCTTGTTAGCACTCATTTTAAAGGCATGAATGAGTTTATCCCTAGTCTCGGACGGTAAAATTACGTCGTCGATGAATCCCCGAGATGCCGCTTTGTAAGGATGGGCAAACTCCTGGGCATATTGCGCCTCAAGCTCGGCCTGTTTAGCCGCCGGATCTGAGGCTGCCGCAATTTCTTGACGAAAGATGATCTCAACCGCTCCTTTAGTACCCATTACCGCTATTTCGGCCGTAGGCCAGGCTACGTTATAATCGGCTCGAATATGCTTTGAATTCATTACGTCATACGCCCCACCATAGGCCTTTCGTGTAATTACCGTGCATTTTGGAACGGTGGCCTCGCAAAGTGCATAGAGTAATTTTGCACCATGCTTAATAATCCCTCCCCATTCCTGATCGGTACCTGGCAAAAATCCCGGCACATCTACCAAAACCAACAATGGGATGTTGAAAGCGTCACAAAACCGAACAAATCGCGCCGCTTTCAAGGAAGATTCTATACACAGCACTCCTGCCAATGCCAGTGGCTGATTGGCTACCACGCCAATAGGAGCCCCATCTAATCGAGCAAAGCCCGTAATCATATTGGCTGCATACTCGGGTTGAACCTCATAGAAGCTTTCCCCATCAACCACTCCTTCGATGACCTCCTTCATATCGTAGGGTTTATTGGGATTTTCGGGAACCAAGGTATCTAAGGCCTCTGCCTTTGCCGAGTCGGGTTTTTTCACGGGTTGAACCGGAGGCTTTTCCTCACAGTTGGAGGGCAAGTACCCCATAAGTTTTCGAATATCCCGCAAACAAATAGCATCGTTAGGAGTGGAAAAATGAGCCACGCCCGATTTTTGAGTATGGGTAGCGGCCCCTCCTAGTTCTTCGGAACTTACTTCTTCATGAGTGACCGTTTTCACCACATTAGGACCCGTAACGAACATATAGCTACTATCCTGAACCATGTAAATGAAATCGGTGAGTGCTGGAGAATACACAGCGCCACCCGCACATGGCCCCATGATGGCCGAGATCTGAGGAATGACTCCTGAAGCCATGCTATTGCGCCAAAAAACCTCGGCATACCCCCCAAGCGATGACACCCCCTCTTGAATACGGGCTCCACCAGAATCATTAAGTCCGATAATTGGATGTCCATTTTTCATGGCCAAATCCATGATCTTACAAATTTTCTCGGCATGTGTTTCTGAAAGAGACCCTCCAAACACCGTAAAATCCTGGCTGTAGACATAAACCGGACGACCATCAATACAACCCGATCCCGTGATAACACCGTCGCCTAATATCTTTTGTTCATGTAAGCCAAAGGCCGACGATCTGTGGGTTACAAAGGCATCTATTTCTTGAAAACTACCGGGATCCAAGAGCAATTGGATCCGTTCTCTAGCCGTCAATTTCCCTTTGTCGTGCTGACGTTTGATTCGAGCTTCACCACCGCCCTCTTTGGCTTGCGCTCTTAATTTGAGTAATTGTTCTACTTTTTCGGATCGATGTTCGCCTTTTTCGTCATTCATAGTGCTCATCATGAGTTGGGTTTAAGAGTTGTGCGAGTCCTTCGATTAGTCCGTGAAATATTTTTGAAGTTCATCGGTGAACTGAACCATGATTTTTGAGGTCATGTCGATGTCATAGGTAGGAATGATTTCGGTTTGAAGGCATTTGATCACATTTTTCCAGACAAATTTACCTTCTAAGGTTTCAATTACTTCCTTATAATCTGCTTCAGAGCCTCCGAAAAGTTTTTTGATATACTTTTTTTGGTTCTTTTTGAGGGCTTTTGCGAGTCCTCCCTCCGACTCGTTGCTACTTACTGGTGCAACTGGTTCGGATAAATCCTCTGGTTGTTCTTCGACATCCTGCTCAAAGAAGGAGTCTTCAGTAGTTTCAAATGGAGAATCCTGAGTAGCTTCAAAGGGTGAATC
>CAKZLH010000222.1 GCA_937125285.1 uncultured Balneolaceae bacterium
AAAATATTTTATTTGGCTATTTGAGATAGGCTTAGGGTTTAGTATCATTTCGATTAAAATTTAGACCATATTCTGAATCAATAATACCATCCAATGGAACTGTTATTAGCCGCAAAAACGGGTGATTTAACCCATGTTCAAGAACTCATAGATGAGGGTGTAGACCTTAATCAGGTAAATACCAGTGGCGCAACCGCGCTAATTTTAGCTGCTGAAAAAAATCATTTTGAAATTGTACAACTACTGGTTGAATCAGGGGCCGATTTGAACGTACAGACCAAATTAGGTGGAACGGCGTTGAATAGGGCCGCTGAAAATGGGAGTCTTCCAATGTTGCAATATCTCGTTGAGAAAGGTACCCCCATCGGGCCACTAGCGCTTATCCAAGCTGCTAGAAATGGCCATCTAGAAGCAGTTAAGTGGTTGGTAGAACATGGTGCCGATATCGACTATCAGCAACGATGGGGACATACAGCGCTCATGGTGGCTGCCAAAGTAGGTGATTTAGATGTGGTAAATTACTTGATAGAAAAAGGGGCTAATGTATATCTGAGAGATCGTAATGGGGATACCGCCATTATGATTGCAAATGACAACGATCAAGCCGATGTAGCCTTGGTGCTTCGTAGAGCGGGGGCAAAAAATGAGACTAAACCTAAAAAAGCGAAAGTAGCTCCAGCACCTGTCGATGACGACGATGATGAGGATGTGGATGATTCCGCAGATGTAGATGAGTTAATCTCAGATGACCCCGCCCCCGACGATATAAGCTTAGACGATTAAAGCCGATTGTTTCAACCTGAGAGCATTTACTCTTTTGTATAGCTAAACTCTTTTAGATGAAAGGATACGTTTTCCTTTGGTCTTAAGGTCATCGATTTAGGCTCAAGAAAATACTTTAAATAATCCCTTCCTCCAGCTTTAGCATCGGTTCCACTTAAATTAAAACCGCCGAATGGTTGGGCGCCCACAAGCGCTCCTGTGCATTTACGGTTTATATATAAGTTCCCTACTCTAAAATGTCTAAGAGCATACTCTATGTTATCTGGATTATTAGAAAAGTAGGCTCCTGTTAATCCATATTGGGTATTATTGGCAATTCGAATCGCGTCTTTTGTATCCTCGGCTTTAATGAATGCGGTCACAGGGCCAAAGATTTCTTCCTGTGCTATAACGGCATCTTCTGAGATGTCTGCAAATACGGTA
The DNA here is from genome assembly GCA_937125285.1 of uncultured Balneolaceae bacterium. Classification (GTDB taxonomy): domain Bacteria; phylum Bacteroidota; class Rhodothermia; order Balneolales; family Balneolaceae; genus UBA1275. The sequence continues at coordinate 1,207 of CAKZLH010000222.1, forward strand.
GGTGAAATATAGTGACCAGGATGTTCCGTGTCCGCAAGTGTTCCTCCACACATGAGTTTGCCTTCGTTTTTACCTACTTCAATATAGTGCATGATCTTTTCAACTGCTTTTTCATTGACTACTGGTCCAGCTGGGTAATTATCTTTAGCATCACCAACCGTCAATTGTTTCGTTTTTTCAACCACTTTTTCTAAGAGGCTGTCGTAAACTTCTTTAACAGCAATGGTTCGTGATCCAGCCGAGCATTTTTGACCTTGAAAACCAAAAGCACCTTTTACAATTTCATCTGCTGCACTATCTAAATCTGCGTCCTTATCTACTACGGTGGCATTTTTACCTCCTAGCTCACAAATCATACGCTTGAGAAAATGTTGCCCTTCGACTACTTGAGCTGCAATATCTGTTAGGTGTAAACCAACGGCTTTAGACCCTGTAAAGGATATAAACCTTGCTTTAGGACTACGTGCTAATGTTTCACCAACTTCAATATTATCGCCAGTTACATAATTAAAAACTCCTGCTGGTAAATTAGCTTCCTCAACTATTTCAGCCATGATTTGACCCATTTTCGGGGTATCTGGCGCTGGTTTAGCAACCACTGTGTTACCAACGGCAATAGGGGCGATAGCCATACCCACAAATATAGCAAAGGGGAAATTCCATGGAGAAATACTTACTCCTGCACCTATAGGCATGTAAATTGTACGGTTGAAATCACCCCAGTTTTCTGATAGCACGGGCATTCCTTTATCCATGCGAAGTGCTTCGTAGGCATAATAGTTTACAAAATCTATGGCTTCTGCAGTATCGGCATCCGCCTCTACATAATTTTTTCCTGCCTCACTTATCATCCATGCGTTGATTTCTAATCGTCTCCTCTTCATGATGTTGGCCATTGTAAAAAGATAATCGGCACGTTTTTGAGCAGGTACAAATTGCCATTCATTATAAGCTGTCCAAGCATCATCTAGTGATTTTAATGCCTGAGCTGAGCTTGCTTTCTGAAAGGTCCCTATGGTTTCGTTAAGATTTGAAGGATTGATACTCTTAAAAGTCCCAGCCTCACCTTGTTGCCATTTACCGTTACTGTAGAACAGATAATCTTTCCCAAATTTTGCGCGTACTTCTTCAATAGCAAGTTGTTGTGCCTTTAAGATACTTGGGTCTTGAAAATCAAGATATTCTTCATTTTTATACTGCTCTAAAGTAAGGTCTGACATAACTAATAATATTTAGATGAATAATTATTCTTTAATATAGGCAGAAAAGCGCTCCCATATCAAAAAGCCTTTCAGCATAAAGATTTTACGTATAAATCATTGAAAAAATGCACTTTTAATAGTAGTTTTAGGGTCTAATTTTGATATTTAATATTCATTAAACTAAGGAAATAATCATGTCAAAGATCAAAGTCGGGATAAATGGATTTGGCCGTATTGGTCGAATGGTAACCCGAGCGATTTTAGCTAAATATGCCAATGAAATTGAAATAGTTGGTGTGAATGATTTGACGGATACAGCTACGCTTGCTCACCTATTTAAGTACGATTCATCTCAAGGAACTTTTGCTGGTAATGTACAAGCCGATGGAGATAAACTCACCATCGATGGTATGAGTTTTACAGTGACAGCCGAGCGTGACCCAGCCAATTTGAATTGGGCCTCCCTCGGTGTAGACGTTGTAGTGGAATCAACCGGATTTTTTACAGACAGAGAATCAGCCGGTAAGCATTTACAAGCTGGGGCGAAAAAAGTAGTGATTTCAGCTCCTGCAAAAGGTGATATTCAAACGATCGTTTTGGGCGTAAATGACGATAAAATTGATCCAAGCATTGAAATTTATTCCAATGCATCGTGTACGACCAACTGTCTAGCTCCGATGGCTAAGGTGATTGATGATAATTTTGGATTGGTGAAAGGGTTTATGACTACCATTCATGCCTATACAGGAGATCAACGTATTCTAGATGCACCGCACAAAGATTTAAGACGAGCTAGAGCTGCTGCTATCAATATAGTTCCTACCTCAACGGGTGCAGCTAAAGCAGTAGGTTTAGTACTTCCGCATCTTAATGGTAAGTTAGATGGTGGAGCGGTTCGGGTACCAACCCCTACTGGATCTTTAACTGATTTTGTTTGCGAAGTAAGCAAAGAAACTACTGCAGAAGAAGTAAATGCTGCATTTAAAGCAGCCTCTGAAGGAGCTCTAAAAGGTATATTAGAATTCTCTACCCAGCCATTGGTATCCACCGATATCATAGGCAACCCCCATTCAAATATTTTTGACAGTGACCTGACTAAAGTTGACGGTAAACTTGTTAAAGTAATCGGATGGTATGATAATGAGGCAGGTTATTCAATGAGAACGGCAGATTTGATTACTCGCATTATGTAATCCAATAATCTGTTTTTCAGAAACCAATTATTAAAAGCTCTTAGTCGTACTAAGAGCTTTTTTTGTTGCTGCTAATTCATTTTTATCTGCTTGCGACAGATTTGCTGTATGAGTACAAGCGATGGGTAAGCAAGCGCATGCTATATTTCAAGCATGTAATTATCTAGGGGTTAATTTCGAAACTGAAGCTTATTTCGGAGCTTTTTTCTAAAGCCTTTGATACCGAGCAATATTTATTAATCGAGAGTTCTAATGCTTTTTGAGCTTTATTTGAATCAATATTTCCATTCAGAGTGTAATGCATATGGATGGTCTTGTACTCCGAATATCCGATTTCATTTTTAATTTTTTCGGGTTCAACTCGAACTTCTAAAGACTCAATCTCTTGGCGTTGCTTCTTCAGTATCATCACCACGTCTACAGCGCTACACGCTCCTATACCCGCAAGTAACAATTCAAGTGGAGCAATTCCGCCCTCTATTCCTTGAAGAACTCCATCACCATCAATTCGAATTTTACCACCGACCTTATTTTCGGCTTCAAATTGATTCCCTTCCTTAAGCCATTGAACGTTGATACTCAAGCTTTATTCACCGATATGTTTGTGATTGCCTTTATCATGTCGCTTACGGAGAGTTTTTAGCACTTTATGAAGTGGAATTTCTTTTTCTGCCAAAAGTAGCATTAGATGAAACAACAAATCCGAGGCTTCTTCAATGGTTTCCTTACTGCCTTGATTTTTAGATGCGATGACAGTCTCGACAGCTTCTTCTCCTACCTTCTGAGCGATTTTATCTAAACCTTTTTTAAACATCGAAGTGGTGTAACTACCCTTTGGCATTTCTTCTTTGCGCTCGTAGAGTAGGGCTTCCAAGTCTCTAAGAAAGGATAAATCCTTGTCTGTCAGTTCTTTGGGTGGTGTCACAGTAAAGAGTCTAATTTTGAATTATTGATTCAAAGGTATGAATTATTTTTTATTTCTGGACCAGTGAATCCGTATCACTAACAGTTATCATTGAAATAGGAATGAATTTTTTGAATTGATTCATGGCATTATCCCAATCCTTGACAATATAGGCGGCTTTTTTAGAGCCGGTTTCAGATACATAGTCCTCCAAAAGTGCCTTCAATTCTTTAAGGTCATTAGACGTACAAGGGGCTTCGGTAATGTAATCGCTGTTAATTCGATGCGATGGGTCTTCATACATGTATAACGTTCCTCCCGTCATCCCAGCACCTACGTTATCAGATGTTTGACCTAGAATGACGACTTTACCATTGGTCATATACTCACAGGCATGTAATCCAGTGCCTTCCACCACCGCGGTTGCCCCTGAGTTACGAACAGCAAAACGATCTCCGGCTTGACCATGAACGTACATTGTACCTCCGGTGGCACCATATAGAGCACAATTACCAATAATGGCATTATCCTCAGGTGTATAGCTCACTGACTTGGGAGGTACGATAACGGTTTTACCACCACTCATGGATTTACAAACCGAGTCATTGGCTTCCCCTTCAAGCCGAATATCCACATCACTGGTTTGAAAAACTCCAAAGCTTTGTCCCGCACTACCTTTAAAATTCAAATTGATTTTTCCACTATATGCGGTAGTTTGCCCTTTCTTACCTGTAAATGAGCTGTGCCGGTCTTGGCTTACTCTTGTTGCTAAATGCCCGAATAGTGTAGCCAATGCCGAGCGATCGGTGTTAATGATGGTATACTCTTTTTCAACATCTTTATTGGCATCAATAGCAGGGGATAGATCAGTGACTAACTGTTGATTTAGCACGCTAATAGGTTCTCCCATACTTGGAAGCTGTTTCTTTTTCACATAAGCAGGTGCTTGTAAAAAGAAGCTTAAGTCTAGATTTAACGCATTTATTCGATCCAAATGACTACCATTAATGGTAAGTAAATCAGTATCTCCGCATATCTCCTGAAGGCTTTCTTTACCCATACTTGCTAGAGTTCTACGAACATCTTCGGCAAGGTAGGTGAGCATTTTAACGATATGATCTTTGTTGCCTTGGTACTTGGCTTTGAATTTTGGATCATGGGTTGCGATGCCTCTTGGGCAGGTATTTTTTTCGCAAATACGGGCCATTACACATCCTTCAGCAATCAACAACAATTTTCCAAAATCGAATTCTTCCGCGCCAAGGATAGAGGCAAGAACGATATCTTTTCCTGATGAAAGTCCACCATCGGTTCGCAATACAATGCGGTCGCGTAGATTATTTTCAACCAGTGCTTGATGAACCTCGAGAAGCCCAATTTCCCAAGGCAATCCCGCATGCTTCATAGAAGATAGCGAAGCCGCTCCTGTTCCACCTTCACCGCCCGATACTTGAATAGAATCGGCGCCAGCTTTAGCAACACCTACTGCAATCGTACCAATGTTGACTCCTGAAACCAGTTTTACACTTACTTTACCATTGGGATGCACTTGTTT
>CAKZLH010000223.1 GCA_937125285.1 uncultured Balneolaceae bacterium
GGTCGAGTAATTGCTCGCCCATTCAACGGTGAGCCCGGTAATTTTCAGCGCATTTCGGAGAAACGCCACGATTGGTCTGCAGATCCCGTTGCTAATCATTTGGTTTTAGAATTACAATCCAGGTCAAAAAGAACTGTTTCCATTGGTAAGGTATCCGATTTATTCAATGGAGAGGGGTTTGATGTTTCAGTACCTACCAATGGAAATGAACACGGCTTGGAGGAATTACTTAAGGAAATGAAGGAAGGAACGGGTGATTTTATCTTTGTAAACCTCATTGATACCGATCAATTATATGGCCACCGCTTGGATCCTGTAGGTTATGCCAATAGTTTAATTCAGATTGATGCCTACCTTCCAAAACTCATGCATGCTCTTGGAAGCGATGATATGCTTATTATTACCGGCGATCACGGCAATGATCCCTGTGTTCCTAGCACCGATCATACAAGAGAATTCGTGCCTATGTTTTTGTATCAAAAGGGTAGAACGCCCCAAGATTTAGGCACTCGTGATGGCTTTGCACAAGTGGCTGCTACGGTGATGCAATTTTTTGAGTTTCCTCGAACCTTTCACCCCATGGATTTGTTATCCTAACTATTCTGGTAACAGCTAAGAAATCACTTCACAAGGGCATATTTTTTCCTTATATTTAAAGTTGCCTAGATTGTAGGGTAAGTATAATAAGCCTATTTCTGGAATAGCAGTGCATTGGAGGTCTCAGAGTAGACTTCACATGCAAAAGAATTTTCAAATTAAATTTTTTTATTGTGGCAAAAAGCTCAGGTATTTCAACTCGTGAATCCGAATCGCTAGATCGTTATCTGCACGAAATTGGTAAAGAAAAACTAATTACACCAGATGATGAAGTACGCTTAGCCAAAGAGATTCAGAAAGGCAGTCAGCGAGCACTGGAAGATTTAACCAAAGCCAACCTTCGTTTTGTGGTTTCAGTAGCCAAGCAATACCAAAATCAAGGTCTCTCACTCGGAGATTTAATTAATGAGGGGAACCTTGGGTTGATCAAGGCCGCCAAGCGATTTGATGAAACCAGAGGGTTTAAGTTTATTTCGTATGCGGTTTGGTGGATTCGTCAGTCTATTTTACAGGCTTTGGCAGAACAAAGTCGAATCGTACGTTTACCCCTAAACCGAGTGGGTGCCCTTAACAAAATTGGAAAAGAGCTTTCTAAGTTAGAGCAAGAATATGAGCGCCTTCCATCGGCTCACGAATTAGCTGAAAGTCTAGAGATGACCGTAGGTGAAGTGGCCGATACGTTGAAGATCTCAGGCCGACATTTATCAATGGATGCTCCATTTGCTCAGGGTGAAGACAACCGTCTGCTCGACGTATTGGAAAACGAGGAGATTCCAAATCCCGATTTCGAATTGATGGGCGAATCCTTAAAAGTTGAAATCGAACGCGCTTTGTCTAAATTAACCAAACGAGAGGCTGAGGTCATTCGATTGTATTTTGGAATCGGACGCGAGCATTCCCTCACCTTAGAAGAAATTGGTGAGCGTTTTGACTTAACCCGTGAGCGTGTTCGTCAAATCAAGGAAAAAGCCTTGCGTAAACTCCGCCATCACAACCGAAGTGCGGCGCTTCGAGTGTATCTAGGCTAAGAACAACCGATCTCACAAAGTCACTCAAGTAACGTTCTTCTTCAAGTCGCCTTAACTAGGTCATGTCGTGGGCGTTGATAAAAACAGCATCCTCTGGAAAGCTTCCCTTACTGGATTGTTTGCCATAAGTTTGACCCATAATTTTTAAGGGTACGGGGCCTTGTATGCGGTTCAGAATACCCCAGGAAATCTTCCGTTTAAGTCGTTGATAAAACGATGAACGAACCGACCACCAACTCAGTCCTGTATGTAGTCCCTCCACGCAAAGTGCGTGTTCCATGATTTTTTGGATGTTAGCTTCATACCCAGGTTCACACCACAGATAATCAAAGCTCAAGAACTCAAAATTATCGGAAGGAATCATGTTTTTCACAAAAGGGGCTTGGTGAAGTTTGAGTTTCTTCAGCAAGCGTACATATCCAGGCAATTCTTCAATATCCCATCGATGGCTCATGGTTCTCAGATAAGCTATTTCAACGCCATTCTCGAGGTATACCCAGTGAGTTCCCTGTATTTCCAGGCCTTCGGTATGAAAAGCGGCGAAGCTCTCATAAAAGCGCTCAAGCTTCGGTTTAAAAACCTTCAATTCTTCCCTGCCTAATTTTTTAATCTTAGCCGACTGTTTCGGCCTAAACCTATGAAAAACTATGGTCTCCGCCAGCTGCTGAGCTTCAAACCCAAATCGATTACACAAGTTCAGCGATTGCTGATTCTTACTTTCCACAAAGGCATAGGCCCAGGTATAAGACCTTGAAACGGCATCGTGATCAACGGTTTCATCATAATCCCCATTGTTGCTATGCTCAACCTTTTGAAAGTCCGTAATCCATTGCGTTATTTCATCCCGAATCATCCGTTCTAACAAAGAGTTTCTTGAAGCAGTCCTATTAGCCTTGTTTGAACTATGCTTGGCTATGTGATTCTTTCCTTGCTTCGATCTTCCATTCGAAATGAATAGGTATCGAATGTATACCCAAGGCCTTTGTTTTACGGAATATCTTTTCACTAGACCCACCACTCCCACAAGAGTCGATCGTCGATAGACCGAAAGATAAAAGGTGTTTTCCTGACCGTGCTGCATGCTATCTAATCGATACACTCGGTATCGAATACCCCCAGGACTCCCCAACAAGGCACCATCTAAGAATGCTTCAATTTCTTTCGAAAAAGATTGGATTTCTATGTTAAATGGGGCCTGATTCAATCGGTAGGTATTCTTTTATAGTGTGATAAATCGCGAAACTAGATAGCTTCTGAACTATGAAATAGCTCTAAGCTTAGTATATTGCAGTAAGATTTACAACTCTGAAATGAAGCTACAACCACGATATTATTTCTCCTTCATCGTCTTTACTGGATTGGCTCTAATTCTAGGGTTTCGCAATCCCATGGCCACTGCCCAAGAGTACCCATTCCGTACCTATTCCATTGGTCAAGGTTTAAGCGAATCCGTTGTCAATGCCATTACTCAAGATGAAAATGGCTATATCTGGCTAGCGACAGGTTTCGGTTTGAACCGTTTCGATGGTCAAAACTTCCAAGTTTTCTTGCAAGAAGATGGATTGAAAAACACCAAAATCAATACTCTCTTGCTCGATTCAAAAAATCAGCTTTGGTTAGGGACGGGTGCGGGTGTATACCTTTTGTCCATTAACTCCGATAGTATAGCCTCTAAGCCCGAACTTTCTTCCTTAAACACTGAAGGAATTGAATCTATCTCAGAAGATAGCAATGGTCGTATTTGGATTGGAACCGAGCGCTCCGGTCTTTACTATTGGACCCAAGCCACAGGACTAATTCCCGTTAATCTACCATCTAGCACAGCCAATGAGCCCATTAGGAAAGTTTTAGCCATACACGATGACTACTTTATGTTCAGCCGTACCGGAGTTTTTAAAATGTCAGGTGATACGGAAGAAATTTTAACGCTAACGACAAGTTTACGTGTTCGAGATGCGCTCTATGATGAACAAAATGGTCGAATTTGGATTGGGACGCGACAAGGTTTGTACTTTTATGAAGAGGGGCAAATTGCATATTATGACCTGCCGCTTGAAGTGCTATCTCTGCGCATAGAATCCTTAGCCCTTGATTTGGATAATAGTCTATGGTTGGGTACCGAGGATGGTTTACATCACTTGAAAGAAGACAATGTAATTAGCTATAAAACCGAGCAAGGCTTGTCTAACAATCTCATCAATCATTTGTTTTTCGACCGTGAAGGTATTCTTTGGATAGGTACCTATGGTGGTGGGGCTAATATTTTTCTTGGAGAATATGTTATTAACTATGACATATCAAATACCTTAACCAATAATCTGGTCACCAGTATTTTGGAAGATTCACTCGGCCAAATTTGGATTGGGAGTTATGGTGGGGGGGTTCAAAAAGTGTCCTTAAAGCAGTTACGCCGCACTGGGCGCGATGTCTCAACAGAATCAGAGATTTGGACGCCACTAGAGGACTTACCCGATTTACGAGTATATCACTTAAATACCGACCCGAATGGCCGAATTTGGATAGGAATGAGAGATGCCTTAGCCTACATTGAAAATGACCGAGTAGTTACCATCCAAGAAGAATTATTTCCATTCAGAAAAATTCGCCACATCCGGTGGGAAGACGATGATATGTGGTTAAGCACCTATGATGATGGCTTAATAAAAGTGAGCTACACTCAATTATATGACGCCGAAACATGGGTTTATGAACGCTACAACACCGATCTTCCTCAATGGCCCTCTAACACCATATTAAAGAGTATCAAAGATCAGTCTGGCCGCCAGTGGGTAGCTAGTTATATGGGCTTGATTGAAATACAAAAAGATGGTGATGTTAAAGTCTGGGGGCTAGAGCAGGGACTGCCCAACTTATCGGTCATGGGGGTACTTGAAGATGATTCTGGACGAATATGGGCTCATACTTTTGGGGGACTAGCCAACATTGAAAATGACCAATTAACGGCCATCACCACCGAAGATGGGCTTCCAAGTCGAGTAAGTTATTTTTTGCATCAGGATACTCAAGATGGCTCAGATTTTTGGATAGGTAGTAATGGAGGGTTGATCAGGTATAATGATCGCACAAAAAGTGTCACATCCATTACCAGAGAAGAGGGATTGGTAAGTAACGAAATGAACTTAGGAGCTTTTTTTGAGGACAGTGAAGGGCAATTCTGGTTGGGAAGCGTAGAAGGACTATCTCGGTTCAACCCGAATGTTTACCGAGGTAATGAAGTGCCACCTACCATAGATATTTCTGAGATACTCATTTCTGGTGCACCAATATTGAAGCCAGACAATGAGCAGCTTGCCACCTCATATTCCAACAATTTTGTGGAAATACAGTTTAAAGGGATCAATTTTACGGCTCCTAATCAAATATCTTATCGGTATCGTTTGAAAGGCTTGGAAGATCAGTGGCAACTTACTCGTAATCAATCGGTTCGATACCCATCCATTCCATCAGGAGACTATGTTTTTGAGGTGCAATCTGTAAATTCAAATGGAGTGCCTAGTGCTAAAACCGCGTCTATAGCCTTAGAAGTGAGCCCACCATATTATCAAACCTATTGGTTTTGGCTGATTATCTTAGGGGTCATAGGGGGCGTACTGTACCTGATTAGAAGAAATTCGCAGGTATCGAAATTGATAGATATGGAACGAATGAGAGTGCGTATAGCTAGTGATTTACACGATGATGTAGGAAGTAGTTTGACGGAAATTGCCCTTCAATCCGACTTTTTATTGGCGGGTAACCTACAGAACGAACTAAAAGAATCGCTGGGTCAAATAGGCCAACAGTGTCGAAAAATTGTGGGTAGTTTAGATGATATCGTATGGTCGATCGATGCTAGGAATGATTCTATGGGAGACCTTACCGATCGCATACAAGATTATGCACTGGCCGTTTTAGAAGCCCGTCAATTTAAAATCACATATGACTTTGAAGGGCTGCCTATGGAGCGCAAAATACCGGTTGAACTCAGAGAAAACCTATATCTCATTATGAAAGAAGCCCTCAATAACGTGGTTAAATACTCAGATGGTTCTCAGGTCCGAATTTCCATGCGTTTGAATCAAAATCAATTAGAGGCTAGGGTTTGGGATAATGGATCTCAACTCCAATCTGCAAAAAAAACAGGTCATGGCTTACGTAACATGGAAATGCGAGCGCAAAGAATGAAAGGAAGACTTAGTTTATCCAATGATGATGGATTTTTAATACATGTTTCCATTCCCGTATAGAACGACTCACCTATCAAGCTGAATAATTATGGCCAACATCGGAATTATAGAAGACAATAAAAAAATTAGGCAGCTCATACAGCGCTATCTGGATATGCAAGATGGTATGGATTGCACGGTGGCCGTAGAAAGTGTGGAAGAAATGCTCGAGTACTTAGAAAGCTATCCCAAGCCCGATGTGATGTTGATGGATATTCAGTTACCAGGAATGACTGGAATAGAGGGGATGAAAATATTCCAAGAGAAATATCCTGAGATAGAAATTATCATGTTAACGGTCTATCATGATTCGCATAAAATTTTTGACTCACTCAAAGCAGGTGCGTCTGGTTATTTACTCAAGCATACATCCTTACCAGAAATTAAAGAAGCGATAGATTTATTGCTTAGTGGTGGGGCACCCATGTCTCCACAAATAGCGCGAAAGGTTATTACACATTTTAATGAAACAGGTCAAAAACAAACCGAGAGTAATCTTACAGCTCGTGAACAAGATATAGTCAATGGACTGGTTGATGGATTAAGTTATAAAATGATTGCCGACAGGCTTAGTATATCCATAGACACGGTGCGGGCACACATTCGAAATATGTATAAAAAGCTTCATGTGAATTCTAAAGCTGAAGTCATAGCTAAATCGTTACGTGGAGAATTATAAATAGGCTGCTTCCTAAGAGCATTCGAATTAATTTGTAACGGCATTTAAAGCAACAGTAGTAGTAAAGGTAGCAATGGTAGCATTTGCAGTAGGAGCAACGACTCACATTAAAATGTGATAGCATATAACATTTGATTTGGTGAATTTTAAGTGTCATACTCAAACAAACCGGAGGTCGTATGAAAACATTAAGCTTTCTCACACTACCAATTTTAATAGGATTTGGAATACTTACCACGGGATGCTATACCCAAATGAATTTAGCGTATGAGTGGGATCAACCAACGACTTCTGGTGCATCTACTTATTATTCATGGGAT
>CAKZLH010000224.1 GCA_937125285.1 uncultured Balneolaceae bacterium
AAGAGGCCCGAAGGCCTCCCTCAACTAGTCAAGCTTTAAGCTTCAGTGTTCTTATACCAAAATCAGTGGTTAAGTGGGATGATATTGAGGAACTATATTAAAACTTCTTATCAGAGAAGCTTTGCTTTAGTGATTCTAACCCATATACCATTTATATCTCTATTTGTTAAGTATATGTTTAAACAATTTAACCTGTAAATCGACGTCATTAGGAGGACTCAAAACTTGAGCGGTTACATAGATAAACTTTTTGTGTTCTCGATCCAATTCGATTTTTATTTCATCTGAGAACTTTGCGTTAACAGAGGTGGTAAACCATTTGGCATATTTTTCTGCATCATTGGAGTCCTTGTAAAGCTTCCATACAAATCTATCCCCTGAAATCATTACATCGCCATTAGGAGCAGCGTTAGCACTGAATAAATAAGTAGAAGCTTTAGTCCTGTTAGAATCTGGTGATTCTTTCTTCAAAGCAGACTTTAATTTTAATAGAAATTCTTTAAGAATTCTAGATTCTGGAGGTTGAGTAGCGATATAACTACTCCTTTCATATAGAACATGATCACTACCATTATGTTGAGTGTGTTTGCTAGTATTAGGCCTCAAATAAGTATTTATAAAGTCCCTAAATGAAGTAAGAGTGGTATTGTCTGTTGAGTAGATACCTAAATCAGTCGATTTTTCATCTGAAGTTTGAACTAAGTTCATTGAAGTAAAAACAGCAGAGGTTGAGTTTAAATAAAGTTTGGCATGCAGTCTCTCTACCAGATACACAGAATCTGCATAAGGTTCGACCATCCACGCTGTTGATGCCTGATCTTCTCTAAGATATACTATGATTCGAACTCCTCTGTTTTTAGCTCTTTTTAACGCCTGTTTAACTTTAGTCCAGTTCGCAACATCTAAATAAGGGGTAATTAAAGTAACCTCGTCTAATGTTTCTTCAATAAGCGACAGTATTTTTCCTGTAATTTCTCTTGGTTTGATTACTTCAACACTCATTCCTTTGCTTTAAATAAATATCTTATTAAAAAATAGTCAATGGATTACATTCACGATGAAAAATGTAATGAATTAGAATCGAAAACTTTTAGCAGAAATACGCCACTAATCCACTGACTCAATAATAAGAACCATAAAACCTTTCCCACAGAATAAGTGCATCCTCTGATATCTGCTTTGTTTCTGGCGATTTAATAGGTGTGTTCTCAATAATACACTTTTGAAGAGAAGCTTTCGAATCTTCAATTTCTCCCAAATAGAAATATATTTCACCTAATAAGAGATGGGGTGCTAAATGGGTAGGAAACATAGATAATGCTGTTGTTACACTTTCTTCAGCTTCAGCATACTTCTCTAGCTTCATCAATCCATAAGCTTCAGATAGGTAAATATTTCGATCATTAAAATACTTTTTTGATTCCCCAATGTAATAAGTCCCCCGCGTGTATTGCCCATCAAAAATATGTGCTGCACCAAGTTGATAAAGTAATTCTCCTTTATTAGGCAACCTTTCCAGAGCTACTTCTAAGTCATTGATAGCAAGGCTCCATTGCTCTCTATGAATATGTTCTACTCCTTGTTTCCAGTAATGATGTCCGAAATAAACACTCCCTTTTTTGATTGTCATGAAGGTGATGTACACGCTCAAAAGAATCACCCATGCGTACTTTGACCATTTTGGAAAAATGAACAGTGTTTTGTCCATTGTTGCAATGGTTGCATATCCTACTATTGCTACGGGTAGCACATGTAGCGGGGAGTCGATAAGTGAATGTATCAGGATGGATACTAAAATACCTAATCGAGCAAGATTCAAGATGTAGTACTCTGTATTTAGCTTTTTAAATAAAAAGACTATAGGAAGAATCCACATAGAAAAAAGCAGTATCCCTGAAAGTATTCCGCCTTCAGCAAAGGACTGAAGAAACTCATTATGGGCTTGTTTTATATTTGCTGCTTTATGTGCCTTATCAGCGTGGCTTTCATCTTCAAAATAGACTGCCTGATAATTCAAATATTCTGTGGCATAATTTCCAGGACCAACTCCAAAAACTGGATTTTCTTCAATCATTATTGAAGTAATTTCCCATAACATCCACCTTCCAGATGAAGACTCAATATCGGCTTTGTACAAAAATAACCCAGAAAGAACTATTACTACCGATAGTGTACTAATAAATAATCCCTTTTGCTTTTTGGTCCTCATTCGTTGAATAGCAAAAATTCCAGCTAAACTAGAAAAAGAGACGATAAACGCAAGTATTGCCCCTCGACTCTCAGTAAAAAGGAGTCCTAAACCTACAAATGAAGTGAAAGCATAGAGGTATATAGATCGATTCAAAAAACTAAGCGCAGCACCAGATATAAGGCTGATGGTTAAAAAAATACCCAATCCATTTGAGGTGCCAAACGTACCAATGAATGGGGTTTTAATTGGAGCCGAAGGATTAGGTACAAAAGTGGTAAGTTGATAAAGCGCTATAACTGTTTGCAGCACCCCTGAAATAAATATTACCCAGAGAAGTACATTAAAAAACTTTTCCTGATCAATATTATTGATCGTTATTAGCAATACTAGCGTAGATATCGTCAAATAAAACCCATCATTGCTTGGATGTAGCAACCATTCAGGATTAGTTGATACAAGCCAAACTATCCTTAAACAGAATAAAGCAGCTATCCAACCTATTTTAATTTTATTCGAAGTAAAACCAGCCCAAACCAGAAAGGCGGGTGTTCCAACAATAAAAACAACATTCTTTAAGGCCGTAAAGGAATGGTAGGCTAATGGATCAATTAATAAGAAGCAGAGCCCAAAAAATACGGCCAAGGAGATCGCATGACTCTCATTTGATCGTATATTCTGGATAAACGGCATCAATCCAGTTCGATCAACGCCCCATTATGAGTAACTATATGTTCATAGATTCCTGATAAAGCCTCTGATTGGTTCTTTACCACTTCCCATCTTACGGTTCCAATGTTCATCGGGATTTCAACCGAGGTTTCGTAATCCAATGTTTTTGTCTTAACCAATTCATCCGAAAAATAGCTGGTTTCCCCAACATGAAATCTTATCTGAAACATATCGTTTGGTTTAACTCCTGCAGATGAAGTCTGTTTTAGCCAATCTTCTGAAATTACAAATCGAGCTATACGCTTTTGATTATTAAAGTAGGTGCGCTGGATATCTTCTTTATCAAGAACGCGATCATCGAGTTGTTCCCAGCCTCCATTCGGAACATACCCATTAAAGTCTGAGGACTTTACAATCCTGTACTTAAACAAATGTGGTTTGGTGGAACTCATTTGCACAGGCATAGTGATTTCATAAACACCGTCTTCATCATCATCCCAAAGTTGTATTCCTTCCGGGTCCCAATCTAAAAATGTCCCGGAAACAATCACTTTATCTTTCTCGGGATCAAAAAAGCCAAGAACTTCCTGATTGTTCAGCGAAACCGAAAACTCAATATCTTCATATGAAGAAGCTTGCCATGGAAGATTAAATTCAAACACTGGGTTTTGCTCTGTAAGTACAGAAGATTTAATTATACGATTTGGAATTAGCTCCCAACCAGAATTTGGTAGATCCATATTGGTTTCGGATCTGATCACGAATTTAAATTCCAGGGTGTCAGCAGGTTCCTTGAGTTCAAACTCATAGATCCAATCTCCATCACTATCCTTAAGAAAATCTGTGTTTGGGTTCCAGTCGTTGAAAAACCCTGCAATGGCAATTTTATCTCCATTTTCAGGGTTAAAATATCCTTCATCATGCTGAGAGGACATATCAATTCTAATAACTGAATCTGAAGCTTGTTGGCAGCTTATAAGTAGTAGAGGAAGTAGAATTAAAAGTCTCATACATTAAAAAGCCCTCAACCTCTAACAGGTTGAGAGCTGCAATCCTTAATAGTTGTTATTTAATAAGGGTGATTTTCTGGGTCTGAATACTACCGGCGATATCAGCCCGGATTAAATAGATACCACTGGCCAGCGTGCCAGCATCAAATTGTAGGCTATGGGTACCCGCCTGATACACCTGATTGGTGAGCACCGACACCAATCGACCATTAACATCAAACACTTCTACTTTCACAACTCCTGCGTCCGGCAAATCAAAAGAGAGTACCGTAGATGGGTTAAATGGATTAGGGTAGGCCGCATGTAAGGCAATTTCTGTAGGCATTGTATCACTAGCTACCTTGATTTTGCCCTCCCCATCTCTTTGAGTATCCACTTCAACACCATCTCGTTCAAAAATTCGTTCTTCTAAATGCGCTATCTCATCGGCATAATCAGTCGCTGTATTTTCTGGATCAATCCCTCGTTTACTTAATTCAGATAGAGATAAATAAACATCAATGGCTTGTTGGTATTCTCCCAAATCCTCTAATGAGGCCGCTTTTATAAACCCAAGTTCTCTTTGAAGATCAATGTTCGCAATAATACCTTCAACTTCAACGATTGTTGCCAGTGCGCCTTCTGGGTTTCCTTCTTCGTAGTGCTGGTGCGCTTCTAACATTAATGCCGTCTCAGAAGCTAGGCGCTCATTTTGGGAGACTCCCCGGGTAATCCCTTGAAGATGTCTGTCGCTTACAAAGCTTGCAATCAGCGGTTTCACCGTTGGAAATTCCGTCTTGCTATCGCTTGGTAACTCGTTATAGTAGCCCAATAATCCATTTAGTTTTCGCGGTACTTCAGCATGATTTGGGTTTCCATTGATCTCCGACCGTAATCGGGCAATCTCTTTGCGTACTTCCAGATAATAATCCCTGTCTTCGTTGGTAGTAAAGGATTCGGTAGCCTCAGAAGCCGTTGCACTACTCAGAACAGATTGCCCAAAATTGACCGCCCCGCTTCTCATGATCTTTGCGGGAACAGTTCCCCTTGGGCCCACGCTTCCAAACATTTGACTGGTCTGATATGGAGTATAATCCACACTCCCATGGAACCTTGAAGAGGAAGGAGTCGCGTAATCCCAGGCATAGTTTTCTACACCTACTGTCCAGGATACTGTTGACTCCCCTGATGTTGTTTGAGCAAGGTTATATACATATTTAGTGGAGGTAGTGGGTTCCAGTACAGCCGTATATCCCCCTCCGTAGCCGTCCCACCAGCGTGCGTTGCTCGAGCTTAGGTAGATCGCATGGCTTCCGTTATTGTCAAGCTGGTTATGGCCATACACGGTAGAGAATCCGTCGTTTACTTCTCCATTATAGGCTACCTGTACGGCGTTGCTGCTGTTGCCAGCGATATCATTGCCTCTGAAATAGCCAGAACCACTTGCAGACGGATAGCCTACCTCAGCATTATATACATAAATTCCATCTCCACTGTTGTTCTTGATGTCATTGTATTCTATCCCTACATAGGAGTTGCGCACATAAATCCCATGACTCCCATTATTCTCTATTTTAGAATCGGTCACCTTTACCGACCCCCAACCTCCGGAATAATCTGAATCCGTACGGATACCATAGCTCAGGTTATTTTTGATATTGGAATAACTAACTTCATTGTTATCACTTCGGAAATACAATGGATTTACCCCATATTCAAATACCGCATATTCAAAGATATTGCCATCCCCTCGCAGTTCAAGATTATCCCAAGCTTCATCAGGATAGCCTGCCGGATCAATATATGTAAAACGAACAGAGTTTGACTGAATCCCAACTGAACGCATCTTTGCTCCATTGTATGTAAGAATTCTTTTGTTGTATCCTATTTCAACAGTAGAACCTTCATTAAGATCCATTACGTATCCAGCGCTATTACCTGATCCTTTTAAAGTCACATTATCGTTGAATATATAAGTGCCTCCACCTGTACTATGAGTCTGTATAAATGCTCCATTATCTAATATTAAAGTACCATTAAATTCCATAGTACCACCAGGAAGTGTCATTAGGCATATACTAGTATTAAAAGAGTGATTTCCAGTAAAGGTAACTAGGCCATTATTTCCAGCATTAAACTCTCCTATTACCGTTGAATTTATTGTTGCTCCACTGCTCACATTTACTTGGCCGCCATCTTCCGCAATTATTAATGCATGATCACCCAGATCAACCGTTGACCCTGAATTTATATTTAGAACCCCTTTAACAATCAAAGTCGTTTTATTGGCAGCCAGTCCACCAGTGCCACTTTCAAGTTCGAGGTTAGCTCCACTATTCATATTAATCGTAACCCCATCTTCGATGGTTACTGTTGTTTTGGCGCCTTTACTATCAAGAAGCAGGGTAGATGTATTATCAAAGTCTATTATTTGTGAAGTAGTTGGAAATATACTCGTCTCATCTAGTACACTTATAGTAGCACTATTTGAAACAGTAGAGTTCTGATCGAGAAAAATTTGTCTGTCCCAAGTTTCAGATATGTTTAATGATGAAGAGTTAAAGTTTGTATAGACATCGAATTCAACTGTGCTTCCCAATTGATCCTGTACATGTAGCTTAAAACCAGTAATGCTTCCAGCCCAGTTATGGGCTGCAGGGTTAGAAATTGAACTAAAAAGAGGGCGATTATTTTTATTGAATGAAGTTATGAACTCTCTACCAGTAAATAATGCTCCTTGTGTTGTGTCGCCATCTTCTTCATAAATAAATAACTTTTCGAAATTGTTCTGAGTACTTGAATAATGCTTCTGAGTTATATTTTTTCCACTTTGTGATGGGTAATCTTTGTAGAAAACGGATAATTGACCAGCGCCCCATGGATTATTTATTACTCCATCTTCATCCCAAATATAATTTCCATCTGATACTAGCATACGATTGGAAGGAGAATTAGAAGTTGAATTTTCATCATGCAATATGAAAAGACCTTTATCAGATGCATTTCTTGTCACATCATCATAAATACTTAGTTTCTGATGGTTAGTGATGTAGTAATACTCGTCATCATTTGAATCTGATGGAGTTGCATCGTATTTATAAGCTTCACCAGTAGTTAAGTAATCATCCAGCTCCATGGCTATAGTAGTCGAAGTAATTTCAGGAACATTAATCCAGCCTAAACGCTCCCTTTCTGGGGCATTAGCGGAAAGACCTTCGTTTTGTCCATGTTGCATTATGGCCGGAATTCTGTTATCCGTAGAACCACTATACGGGTGCCCAGCACCTAATATCCAGTGCCCAAGTTCATGTTTCGCGGTATTTAATGCTCTTTGAGTATTATGATTATCATTAATTGTTACACCTGAACCATTGTTTACGCTCCAAAACCCAAATTTAATTGTCGTATTGCCCCCATCAACAGTGATCGAGCTTCCTCCTCCCATATCAGCAATTCCAGTCCAACTTCCAAATTGATGTCCTTTATATATCATAAAAATCATATCAACAATTCCATCTGAAGAATTGTCGTGGGAATATGAAGAATTACCTGTCCAATTATCATAATCTGAAAAGGTAATAGAAGTGGTGGAATCTATATGTTGTAAAATTTGCTTATTTGCCTCATAATAGTTTGAATAATGCGATCTATTGTTAGGTGCTACTACTTTAACTATATCCCCGATTACTTTATAACTGCCCAACGACATTTGGTCGAAATAATTGGTTATATTATACTCATTGGTTGAACCTTGAGTGATAGTAGAGTCAATAAATTCATCTGCCATACTAGGAAACCAAGACGAACTTGGGTTAGTCCAATGAAAATGAGTGCTATTATCATCTGGAAATCGAACGAAAACGACCAATACCTTCAAAGTGCCGTTTGAAGTTAAGTACTTACCATAGGTATCATCTGCAGTCATTGACATCAAAACTACAGACTTAGTTTGAATCTCTTCACCTTCTGTTCCGCAATAAAGTGACGGCACTTCTTGGCCAACAGCGGCTCCAGTAAAGAACAGAGAAAGAAATATTAGTGCTCTATATTTTGATTTCATATTAATGTACCTTTGATTGTTATTTTATAAGAGTCATGGGCTTAATCTGACTTTCGAAATCTGTTTTCAACTCATAGAAATACAAGCCCGAAGCCCATGCCCCCCCCTGTTTTAAAACGTTTAGTTTAGTACTATGTGTCCCTTCATTATAGTACTGATTGCTAATTAACCGATGAACTAATTGCCCATGTATGGTATATACATTTAAACTCACATAAGTGGGTTTAATTAACTCAAACTGAATTGTAGTTGATGGATTAAAGGGATTTGGATAATTCTGATGGAGCTTGAAACTATATGGGATTTGGGATTCAATTTCATCCGAAGTTATTACAGCAACGGTATCACCAAAGGCAAACCCGTTTAACACTCCACCTTTTAAATCATAGGTCAGCCCCGTGTCAAAATCATATTTATGGAATATGCCGAATTCTTTAGACCACTCAGCATAACTTCGAAATTCTCCCTGATAATCATCAAAAGCTTGCGTTGTACTATCATTTGCTGAATAATAATTGATAGTAAATACATCATAGAGGCGATCTGTTCCAAAATTCCGCCCAAACACAGAACGGATTTCAATCCCAAGCACCATCCCTAATTCAAAAATGCCATCTGATTTAAAAACAACCCATGGTCTGCTTTGAGCATTATATGCATTGTATATTTTCCAAGGTTCTTTATTTTCATTCCACCAACTAGTTCCATACACATTTCTTAAAGTATCCACTATAAATTGACTAGCAAACGAAGCAGATCCTTTACTGTCTAGAGAATACCAGATAGAACCGTTGTTATCTACCGAATCCATAGCCAATGTAAATTTACTGTCAAGAAGACTATTCCCCAGAGAATCCTGAATACTATAAATAAGTATGTCACCATCTTTATAAGGGAAATAATCTTTCTGGATTTCCCATGGCGGGGGTGGGGTATATACTGTGGTATCTCCATAGATTACCTCACCCAAGACAGCACCCTTTAATGAATTTCGGTTACCACCTTCTGCGTCGAAGGTTTCAAGTAACCCAAACTTGGTCGACCATTGTACTTCTGAACGAGGTAGTCCCGAAGTATCTAAACTATCAGGAGCTGAGTAATACTCTACTAAAACCAAGGTATCCTGTATACCAAATTTTTCTATCGCTAGAACTTCTCGTTTAATGGCAAGCTCAAATGATCCTGTATCTCTTTTAGCTAATATCCAAGGCTCATTAACTTCCGCTCTACTGTCAAAAATTCTTGAATTTTCTACTCCATAATAATTGCTTGAGTGAATATTGCCCAAACTATCAATTGAATATTGCTGCTCAAACAAAAATGAAGACAGATACCTTTTACCGTCTTCACCAATACTGTCCTCAGTTATTGATAGCTGTACATCATTCAAATAATTACTATCAAAATCTAAAACTTGATAGACTAAAACATCCCCCATTTGATATGGGAAGAATGAATTATCTTGACCACAGACTAATACAGGAGTAAAAGCAAAAATAAATAGAGCAATATGTTTAAGTGTGATTTTCAAAATTTACTTAATTGAATTAATAGTGAACTGACAAATTCTTTACTTCTTAGTTATATAACATTGATGAAATAATTCTTTTTTCAACTGGGAAAAAGTATTCCCAATGAGAAGAGTTAGGCTGAATGAAAATCTTTGACTTTAGTCTATTCCTTTCAAATGTTGCCGACCAATCTTCGATATATGAATGTGGTACATCTGTATCAGCATTGCCATGCCAAAAATTGAACTCGATGGCAGGGTTATACTTTCTTATTAAATTAGCGGTTTCGAATGCCTCTTGTTCTGAAATCATAAGCCAAGAACTAATCATATGTACTTCATTATAAAGTAAATGATCATATGTGAATTTTTTAAGAAGAATAGGAACTCCTTTACTCCAGGAAATAGCCTTAATTAGTTCATAATTTTCATCCTCAATGCTTGCAAGATAATGCTCATTAAAAGCTGAAATATTAAGTTCTTTATCTCCCGGTTTAATAAACGGCGTGATCAACGTATTTCCGGATGTTTGGACAAAACTATTCCATTCCACCATCTTTGCATGGCTTTTTCCTGCATACGTCTTGAAATAATGATTTATGGTATCCTCTAACTCAACATGAAATCCAACTATAAGTTCTTGTGATTCAGTATGGGTGTATGGAGTATAAGTCCTTAAGAGTTTACCATTGAATAACTCTGTTCTGGGACCACCGTTAAATGACAACTTTTCGTTTTCAAGCAATAGTAAATCAAGAAGAAATTCAGCTTTGTGCCGAGTAGAAAAATCTAGTTCTTTTTCCTTTCCGAAAAGCTCCGGGTAGTGCAGGGCGAGGTTTTCCAAATAGGCTGCCTTACTCAAATCCTCCTGAAGCCTAGATTTAAAATCTATTGCTTTTTGAAGTGCAACAGTTCTTGAAAAAATTGGAATCTTTTCTTTGTACAAAAGAGCATCTTCCTGATTGATGAGTTCATATTCTAGAATCTTAAACCCTTCAAAATCTTCTGGTAACTCCATCATATCTGGAAAATCTATTGCGGTAAATTCAATCCATTCTGAGGAGGTGTTAGTAAATATATCCAGCCATCTTACTCTCAGAATATTAAATTGATCTTGCTTAATCCGTGAATCTAATTTAAAGGCTAAATGAGAAACAGAATCTTTAAGAATACATGACTCTGGAAGGTCAGCATAGATTTCAGGGATGTATTCAATGATGAGATTATTCAGTTTCTCTTCATCATAGGGCTCAATATTGTAATGCAATCCCCAGTTTCCTACAATCTGATTTATTTGAAAAAAAATTTCATTACTTCCCTCTAGTAAAGACACAACAATCCAATCAGAATCTGGCTGAACCCCTCTTTCTTCAGTGTTTCTAAAAACTTCAACTCCGTTTAGAAAAACCCTGATACCATCATCAGATCCCATGCGTATTAAATAATCTACTGCTTCAGGTACTTCAACGAAGTCTTTAACGAGAATTGTAGCATTTGAAGTTAGATTAGAATAGTCATGAAAATTAATGAGTGAGTCCGCTTTTGGTAATATACTCCATTTCGTAACTGAGCTATTTATATTCTGAAATAGCGAATCAACTATTGAAAAACATTCGATTGATGATGAGCAAGAAATAGGAGAAGACACCTGCCTATCAATTGACTCAACAGAACATGTTGTAGAACTAAAAATCAGAATAGTACCCCAAATACTTATTATTAACCCACTATTTTTCATGAATGATATTAGGTATATCAAATCAATAACCAAAATAATTAATCAAAAGAGAAAGCAACGCCTTCTCTCTGGAGACTAAGCTCCATTCAATGCAAACTCCTCAGGAGTCTTATAGTTCTCTCTTTCTATAACTCTTGTATAAGTACCAGAAGAAGTTAGCTCATTATAAGCCACTATCCCTCTGGAATTCTTATAAGGTAGAACGGACTCTATATTTACATAGACTTTCCCGTCTTCCACTTCATTATGAACAACCAGAATATTGCAGCTCATTCCAATGTAGCTTTCTAGATCAACGCCTTCAGTTAGCTCAACTTGAGTAAACTTCTGTCCTCGAAAACGTTCGAGATCCTTCCGAAGATTACTCTTCTCATGCAGGCTCCACGTGTAGCGCTTCACGAGTATGAAAGGTTTGCCTTCTTCATCCAGATGTTGAGTTTCAAACACAAGGCTCAGCTTATGTTTGGTACCAAACTTTGACTCCTGTTCACCTAGATCCACAGCGTCGACTAGTACGGCTGCAAAGAGTCCTTCTGGACAAAGTGGGTAGTCTTGTGGTTCTTCTTTTACTATTAGTGGCATAAAAACCTCCTAGTTTTGGTTTGTGTTAAGTATTTCTTGTATAGCAATGGGTGAGCACTTTTAAATGCTGTCGTATCTAGCCTGTTTTGAGTATTAGACTTCCACGATACTAGGCTTTTCCCACCAGCTACGATGCGTTCATGATGGCCAAGCCTGTTTTTAAGTTTGATTTTTAGGTGCTCTTCCTGCTTGATGAAGTCTTCTTTTCGGCTTCGTACCTGTTTTAGTTCTTCATAGATTTGGAGCTCCTTTGGGCTAGCTTCAAGGACTTTACCATCGTGTGAATTAGGGTATAGAATAAGCGTATCCTCACCATTGATCGGTTCAGGCTGTTTTCCTTTGATCATATGGATTTGCCACCAGCTAATGAGCTTGCTCAAATTCTCAGCAATCAAGTCATCATCTCGCTTGATAAGTACTGGATCATGAAAGATACAGGTGTCTCGCTCATAGACTTGCAAGTAGGCTTGTTCATATCCAGTAATACCGATGTAGTGTTGGAGCTGAAATAACCAAGAGATGGGATATTCACCATCCAATGCTTTTAGCCTGTGAGATGTGGTTGTCTTGAGCTCTAAGACAGCGGTACTAATTATTCCTTTTTCAGGATTAGCCAATATCTGCCTGTCGATGTTCGCACGAAGAAAGTCATACTTATGATGGGTGTATGTCTTGCTAATCTGCCGGGTTCGAAGCCCAGTTGTTTGCTCGAAGTGTAAAGCTAGGATAGGCTCAAAGAAGTTGCCAAAGCGCATAATATCTGAGTCTTCTATTGGAGGCATTGCTCCTCGTTTTCGAAGCCAAAGCTGAAGTGGAGTTGAATATGGGTTCTCGCCGAGAATCGTAGCAACTTCACTTCCACCAATATAGTTGGTGCGCTCGTCTTTCCAGTCTTGAGTGGGTAGTAATTGTTGTATGTTCATTTACAGTTGTTTAATGGGTTAGTAGAAATAAAAAAGCCCTCAAGAATTTGAAGGCTTTTCGGGTTGGTTGTTTTTAGGCGGGGATGGCAAAAAGAACTTGATGATCTCTTTGACAAGCAACGCACACGAATCGATGATCTTGGACGGATCCTTCATGATTTCTTACCTCCGGTAATGATGACTATTATGATCTTGATGACCAGTTTTGGAATGCTCATACTAGTTCAGGTATAATCCTTTGGTAAGACTGTGAAGCTGAGAATGGCGCTGAATGATTCTATCAACCGGCGAGCTTTTTAAAGCTTCTGTAGCACAGTTATATCCAGCCCAAAGGGTGTCCATATCAAACTCAGGGTGTGAAGGCTTCCAAAGCTCTTTGAAGGCTGCCGTGGACTGTGTGGGAGAAAGAATGCCTTCGCCAGTGAGTAGCCCAATAAAGGCATACTTCTCGTGTTGGTTCATTGGCCGTTCTTTCATGGCCTGTACATCCTGAGAGATCTGATGGAAGTTATGCTGACTTTTATAGATTGCCGTAACAATCTGATCATGCAGTTCTTCATGCATGTCTTCGCCTTGGTGCTTTCTCATTACTTTGATGTCCCCGGAGAAGACCAGGTTATCACATACTAAAACGGTAGAGCCTAGTACTATACCTGCACTCATCGTTTTATTGTATGAATTCCGCAAGCCTACAGCGAGTTTAAGCTCTTCGTCTGGTCGTGGATTGATCTTACGGTAGGTGATTACCCCAAACATCTTTTGGCCATCAGAAGAAAGGGCATAGCTGTCTCCATCAAAGCGGTAGCCTTTGAGTAAGTCAGAGGCTATTGTGAGGACATTTACAGCAAAATCGTAATGATTAAGCGGTGTATAGGTTTTGGTTTTTTTGGGTTCTGGGATAGTGAGAAGCTGTTCAAGTGAGCAGCGCTGAGAACCACATTGGGTTAAGAGTTGAGTTGTCATAGTGAACGGGGTTTGTTAAGAGTTTTTGTTCACTATTCTTATACCAGATTATGAGGCTGATTTGGGTATAAGAGCAATAGTAAGCCTTATAAGGCCTCATAATTTTTTGCAGAAAAAATATTTCAGAATCTGGTTTTCAGGCGGAAAAGGCTTTAATTCCATAGTCGAAATTAACTCTGGTTGGAGAGTGGGTATTTAAACATAGGGGGGGCAAAAATAGGGGTCCCATCTAAAGATTCATTTTAACTAACAAATCAAGGCCACTTCATTTAAAAGAAATGGCCCATCGTTTTCTAATCATTCACAAAATGCTGGGTAATTCTGAGTGGAAGGTTAGAATAAATATCTACTGCTACATTTTCACGCAATGCCCTAGCGCGCCCAGCAGCTTGAATAAGCTCACTTTCTATAAGGCTGAGCTGAATCTCTCTTAATCGCTTGCTGTCAAAAGTATTAAAGTTAAACCGGAAATTCCCTCAATCTTCAACAATTTGCATCCGAAATTCCCTATTAAATCGATCTACATTAGCCCCTAAAACCTTTCCAATGAGTAGATACTGGGCATTATGTTTATGAGGAGTTCCAAGCACATTAATCGAAGTACCCGTGTACTGATTATACCCGCTACAGTTTCCAAACCACATATCTGAAGAGGCTCCTTCTATCTGTTCATGGAAACTTTTGAAAGTGATTGTAGGACGATCAGGCAGTTTTTCTTTTACCTGGTCTAATCGCTGAGCTAGCGAATTTCGAGAGTACGAGTATTTAATATGTTGGGTAATTGTGCCTTCATGAGTCACATCCGAAATATCTATGACCCTTACGCGCTCACCATACAGCTCCCTATAGATATAAAGGGGAATAGTAGCGCTCATTATGATGATTTTCTTATCGGTTGGAAGTTCTTCTTTTCGAATGAAGTGAATTAGATCTCTATCGGTTTCATCCTTATAAAAATAAGCACTATTTAGAAACTTCATGATATTGGTATCTATGCCTTCCGTTTGCATAAAGAGCATCCACTCGTTAGAAATATCAATGTTGAACTCTTCAGGAAGAGTTAATATTTCACCTTCTTCCACTTGCTCCAAATAGCGCTGAAGCTCAATCAATTGCGTAGTGTAGCGCCCAAAAAGCCGTGACTTACTTTTCTTTTTGATCTTTTTCAGGTCGGCAATTTTTAGCGTATCCACATCAAGTATCAGAGGCAACGGATCCTCGTCAAAGATAATGGTATCATGGCTGAATGAAGTATGAATCGCCCGACTATGAGTTGTGAAAACACTCTTTACAGACTCATGAGCAGCTCTACTTTGGTTAACGTATGTTTGTGCAATAGCTTGATCTTCAGGGCTACAACCAAACCCTTTGGTTAGCTCATGCAGTATTTTATGAACCTGTTTAGTGAATCCTGCCGAGTATAGCCTGGAGAAATTTAAA
Organism: uncultured Balneolaceae bacterium; assembly: GCA_937125285.1. GTDB lineage: Bacteria > Bacteroidota > Rhodothermia > Balneolales > Balneolaceae > UBA1275. Next base: position 15,066 of record CAKZLH010000224.1, read on the forward strand.
TTCAACTGGGCGTCGTTAAATACTGGAAACTCCGGGGTAATTATGGCAGATCTTGTATCCTTCCGATCATCAAAAACCTCTCGCTTAAGTTTATTAGTAGGGAAGGCAAGAGTAACCTCATCTAAATCTTTGACTCTATAAGTTTTTCCAAATCCGGTAGGGAGTTTAAAAATCACGATGTCATTATCTAACTCATCCATCACTTGGTCGAATTCATAATTGAAATAATCCTGTGCATGCCTCAATGACATTCGCTGAATAGGTTCGGTTTGTTCAATGCCATCTAATAGATCACGCTCGGCGGTAATCAAATTTCGGTGTTTGTGATCGCTTGGATAAGGAGAGAAGTTGTCGAGCCTTTGAGGGAAATAAGCTGTTTCAAGGTGCTTATTAAACTTTGCAAACTTACGGGCTAATTCGAACCGGCCATCATTTGGATAGGGGTTATCACCTTTATGATTTGCGTTAAAAGTCTTTAGTCTTTCTTCATAAACCTGCTGTCCACCTTGCAACCATACCAGGTTTTGAGCTAAACCTACTAATTGTTCATATGTACAACGTTCATCTGAATTTAAAAAGTCAGAGAGTATTTTGACGCGAGACTGAAGTTTTTTCCAATCTACAGACTTATTTTTCTTGTTTAATTTAAGACGCTCATAATATTCCTTAGCGACTTGATTTGTGGCTTTAGAACGGGCTCCTATAGTATTACTATAGGAAGCCGTCGAAAAACCATCTTTTCTTAGAAACTTTACTCCAGGATGTTGGGGATTAATTTTACGTAATCGTCCTCCACTCTTTAGCTTATCTGATTCCAGTACTGAAAAGAAAAGATCTAAAGAAATCACTTTGGAGTTTAGAACCTCTCCCTTTTTATTTGTCCCATAAAAAATGTGTGCAGGATTCTTACAGGCTTTATCTGCTTCCGGGTACATGGCTATTAGTGCTTCCATAAGATAGTTTCTGGCTTCTATGTCGGATATAAAAGTATCCAGTGCAAATAAGAGCCTAAATTTACGTTTAGCTGGTGAGTCGCTAAAAGTTGGATACCAAGCATTTGGCGTAATCTCATAAGCTTGCATTCGTTCGATAGCCTCTTCCGGGGTTATTCCTCCATCAAAATCTAAGGCGAGAATGCTCTGACCGATCCAGTTTGCATTAGAGCGAGACCCTTTAAAAACCGAAGGAGTTCATGTAATGCCTTGCTCTACATCTGAAATTAGTCCTTGAATGCTTGATACATATCCTTGCTCAATGTTGGAAGAAATTTGAGCTGCTTCGTGTTTGTCTGGTTTTCTTGTAAAAGTGCGGGTATTAGCGCTGAGTTTGATGTCCATAAATTGTTCTCTCTTGTTATTAATTATTAGTTCGTTTTATGAAACCAACCTTCTTTTTGTAAGAAGGTTAGCTCATTATATAGCCCGTTTTTTTTATGGCTTCTTTGGGCTGTTTACCCGAATCGAAAAACGGAATCCAGTTTCACGTTTCAAGTAAGAAGTATGTATCTGGTCAACCTTGTTATAATGACGAGGGGTAAAGTATCCAGATTTATCCTCGTGCATGGCTTGTATCAAATCTTCATAGCTCTCAACCCAATCCATTTTTTTATCGCCTTTGATCCACATAAAGATACTATTGCAGTACGTATGTCCAGCATTAAGCATGCACCACCCTATAAAGGATTCTTTCTTGAGTAGGAAATAGGCAAAGCGTTGTACCGCTTCATCTTGACTAGGCCCGAAAATGTTACCCGGTAAAGTAAAGGTAAGATGTGGGTATTGGTTAGGAGTTATGGTGCCACGAGCTACACCCCATAAAATGTTGGGTGCGTTTTCTAAAGGACGTGTCCAGAGGTACTTCCTTACACAATGGGAAATAACCCATGGGGTAACCCCAAAGTATTCTGCTGTCTTCCGATTACCGTGAATGTACCAGTAATCATATACGGCTTGTTCGCCATGAATTTCGATTAGCTTTTTAGTTCAGCCTCTTGGGCCAGCATGTATTTTATTAATTTGAATTGAATGCTTTTGCATTTACTCTCCTTATTTTTGTTTTAATTTGCCTGACGTTTACACGTCTATATATATTCTATTACCTAGGTGTGGATTTGTCAAGTGAATTTGAAATTTTGTTAAAAATAAGGCTATTTGTTACCAAATAGCCTTATTACTCTATTTCAATTCCATAAGATTGATATAGTCTTTAAATGTATCTATTAATGGATAGCACGCATCTATATAATACGCCTTAAATTCCTGAGACAGTGGATCCTTCATCATGGTATAAGGCCAATCACATTCTTCAAATGGGTACCGATAATTACCAGAAGTTCCATCTATTGCTGCATTATTTCTGCGAATCAGTACTTGTTGTCTATCTTCATATATATTAAGCAATGTATTTATTAACCAAGGCCTACCAAAGCGATGTTGTAACCAATAGTATTGTTCAGCTATTTTTGCAGGAAGATTTACAGTTACTATCTCAGTATTTGAAACCTCATATTCTCGGATACCAGTTTTCATTTTTTTCTCACCTTCTCGATGAAAATAATATTCATAAAGTTGAGGAATCTGAGCTTTTAAATATTCAGACTCAATAAAAAATGGTTTTGCATTAACTGCTGGTATGCTCTTAGATAAGGAGGCAAGTACTGCGTGTCTCCGAAGTACTCTCCGATCTTGTACATTCATCTCAAAAGTCATTGAAATATGGTTCCTTTTAATATTCATTCCTATTTACTCCTTTTTTCCAACCCACCAAAAAGGGGTGAGTTGGAATGAATAATTTCAATTTTCGTCGTTTTCGGTACCTTTTTCGTCGTTTTCTTTATTAAGCTGCTCCTTCTTTTCTTTCAGTAGTTTGCTCACATAGCCTTGAGTAATATCACCCATGAGCTTAGCGATTTCATCTTGCTTGTAACCTTCCAGGCTCAGCTTCCACGCTTGATCCATCTTTTCTTGTTTGGTCTCACGAAGTGGTTCTTCCTCTGACATCGTGTAGAAGCCCTCATCGGTACCATATTCCAGATAAAAGCAATTACTATCTAAATCTCGTCCTTGAATACTCATCTTTAAAGTACCTCGACGACTTGCAGAACTCTCTTCACTTGTTCTTGACAGTACTATTACATTATCACACGCTCCAACCAAACCCCTAGTACCCGAAATTGAGTCAAGAGAGGCTTTTGAGCTTTTTTTATTTGTGTGGTGCACCGCAATGATGGCGGTATTTGTGCTATCAGCAAGCTCTTTAAGTTTTTTGATAAGAGCATATTCCTTCTTGTAGCTCCCTGTATCTTCAGGAGAAGACACTCTTTGAAGGATATCTATAATGACAGTGTCATACCCTCCTTCTATAATGAGCTCCCTGATTACCTTAATGCTATCCGCATTTTCATCAAGTGTTGTCACTAGATCCAGGTCTTCAGGAATATTTACCGTTCCGAGAAGACTTGCTTTCGCAATCTTGGTCAATCTAGCTTGAAGTCTTCGCTCATTATCTTCTAGGGCCAAAAATAATACCTTGCTCTTTCGGGTATTAAGCTTAGCAAAAGCCTTTTGACCTGTTGCCATACAATAGCCCAAATAGCACATAAGGTAAGATTTACCCACTTTTGGGGCTGCCGCTACTAAGGTTAATCCTGGCACTATTAAGTGCTGAATGTTATAATTCAGTTCAGCGATTTCTTTATTTAGCAAATCGGAGGCACTAATGATTCGAATCTTTTTACTCATCGATTTACCTCCGAAATCCCAAACAACCGGTCTAATACCTTTCTCTCAAAATGTTTCTTTCTGCCACCTTTCAGGGAAACACTTGGGATATATCGCTTATGGGTAACCGGTAGATTACTTCTATTCAGTAATGTTTTAGAATTGATTCCAAATTCCCCCTCTACTTCCTTAGCCGTCAGATATTTACTAACGGTTGATTCCTTCAAAGAAGCCAGAATTTTATCCAGTTTCTCGAGGATTTCTTTTTCTGTTGTCTCTAGCATTTCTGCATTTTTGAGTTTTAGTGGCGTTATTGCCGCTCAAAAAGTGCTCAAATCTGCTATCGGAGTAACTTTCTATCGCCCTTTTACTAAAGCTTGTCCAGAATAATCCAAAAATCTATTCAATGTGATCGAAGTTTTTTTAAAACACTCCTTATGGAATCGATTTTCAATGTTTCACCATTCTCATTTTTATAGCTCAACCTAACCAAATGAGCAATTTGTGGATCAGTCAATTGGTGATATTCTGGAAAATCGTTTAAGAAAGAAGTAACTGCTTCTTTAGGTTTCGCCTTTTTAAAGGCATTTATCTGATTTCCTTCAATGTTGAAAAGAGTATCCACTTTATTAAGGATAAACTTTATCGTCCTCGCCTTTAAAAATGATTTTGCATGACCTTGAAGAGTTGAAATAAATATTGCATCAATGACATAAGGCAATACTATATCGATAGGTGCCTGAGGTAAATTACTAAAATTTGAATGCTTCAAGTGTAACAGAAACAAATTGTATGGCCTTTGAGAAAGGTATTCTTGGTAGGTATCAAATTGAACTAGACTGACTTTATCGGTTACTGGATTATTCTTAACCAGTTCTGAATAATCAACGTGCTCTTTAATGGATCGTAAAATGAACTGAAGATGCTCAGCTTGTTCTATATCGAGATTATTTTTCCATCTTTCCCAAGTTGAGGTATGCGGTTCTTCGTACCTATATACTTTGTGAAAACCTTCAAACCGGGAAAGTAAATATTGATGCAACTCATGCGCTTTATAAAAGCACCCCATAAATGATTCATGTAACCGGACAGCGAATTTTTGATAATATCCACTATTGTCATAAAGTTTTGCATTCTGATGAATATCACACGCAACACAATTCCAATAAACAGCCTTTACCTGATGTTCTACCCCTTGAAAATCTCTCTCGAATCTACTGTAATCTAGCTTATCAAGCTTAGTTTGGATATCATGAATAGTAATTTTATCTGCCATACATGCTCTTATATCTCACAATTGCCTTTTTCAATGTCTCTTCATTTAAAGGTCGGCCATTTTCATCAACATATTTGAGTCTGATTAAATAGGAGAGTTGGGGCACTGAATATGAAACAATGTCTGGCTCTAATGAGATGGCTTTGTGAATCGCTTCTGTTGGTCCATCAACAAATAGTTGAGGATTAAATTCCCGCGAACTGGTCTTCAGCATGTTCTGTAAAAAACTCACTGACTGAAAAAAAGCTTCCGATACTATTATATTATTCATTGTTGAATTTAAAGTATGAACCAAGCTGGGTTTGATATAGCTAAAATCTGTGAAAACTAGATTATCTTGATAATCATAGTGTGCAGCCTCGAGAATACGCTTAAATATTTTCGAAGGAGAGGGCAAATACGGCTGTTTGTTATCAATAAAATCCAGTTCGAGGAAATCTGCAGCTGCGGGATCAACAAGATTAAAATCTTGGGGGTGAGTAGAAAGAAAATCTTTCATTTGTGTTACCAATTTGTTGACACCTGAGAACACTCTTTGTCTGTACTTTTCTAAGTATTTTTGCAAATTCCAGTCCTCGATATTCATCATTGGCTCACCAGAAAAGTGTTCTAGGATATGCAATTGAATCTCAGCGGGTCTATAGAAGATATCGCTATAGCTGTTGGTAAAGATGAATGGTTCAATTTTGATACCCGAAGTTATATATATGAAACTCGAATGCCAGAAAAATTTACCTACCTTGACTCTCTTCGTATCCAGGTTTCGTTCAAACTTGGTTAATTTAATTCTCTGCTCAATATCCTTGAGTGTGTGTTCAGTCATTCTTCTTTCTCAAAGATTCCTCTTTAAGTAATAATTCCTTTTCCTTAACCCGCAATTGATTTTCAAGTTCACGTAACTTTCTCTCCTTTTCCTCTAATTCTTTTAGTCTTTTTTCCTGCTCATCTGACTCATTTTCGATCTTCTTCATTTTATTCATCAGATCATTAGGAGTTAGGTGTTCATAAATTTTCGTAACCTCCAAGGAATTATGTCCCATAAGTTTAGAAACTTCATTTATATCATAACCCCTCCTTAAATTCTCAGTTCCAAAAGAATGACGTAGTCCATGAAATTTAACTGTTTTAGGTAACCCCGCAGCATCAACATATTTCCTTAGAACTTTTGATACATTCCCTTTTGACATTCCTTGCATTGCATCAAAACCAGTCTCACTTGGAAAAACCAGTCCTTTCCCATTAAACCGGTCGAATTTTCTCCAAGCTTTCATCCTAATCAACAATTCCTTTCTTATGGGGATAACTCTTTCTTCACCAGATTTTGTACCTGTTAAAGTGATTTGACGCCGTGTTAAATCTACATTATCCCATGTAAGCTTAACAACTTCACTTACCCTCAGTCCACCATAAAAGGCTATCGAAGCTACAGGTCTAAACCAGATTCGAAATTGTGATCTAGTTGTGATTTGTCTAAGCCTTCTTTTCTCTCTAATATCCTCTCTATGGGCTTTAAAAACCTCATGAAGTTGTTCCTCACTTAAAATTTTCTGTGAAACATTCCTCGGAACCTTAGGCTTTTTTATTCCAGACATGGGGTCCTGTTTAATTGCACCCAATTTTTCTAACCATTTAAAAAACACCTTATAGTGTGTCACATAGCTGGCCTGTGTCGCCACGGATAGGTGAGACTGAAAACAAAAAGTACGCATATCATTTTCTGTAATGAGTGTAACAGGAATTGTAGAACCCAACTCCTTTTCCAACATATTCAAGTGCCTCTCATAATTATCTCTTGTAACCTGACGAACATGCTTTCTTTGTTCTAAGAATAATGCTTTGAAATCGGATAGAGTAATAATTGCAGGACTAGCATTTCTACTTTTGTCGAAATGTGTTTTAGGTGTCCAAGATCCAAATGGATTTATTTCATCTTTCTCGTAAAGCTCTTCAAACTCTATGCGTAGTTTAGCTGCCTCTCTTTTGCTTTTAGTTCTTAGTGAAAACTTCTTTTGTTCAAGTTTTTCACCTACACGACGGGAGAATACGATATAGTACCTTTTGTTTCTTACCTGTAGAGAAGCCATTCATATAAGGATTAGTTACTACAAAGATACAATTTTGTTCAAACTTTTGTTCTAACAAAACTCCTTTTTTGGGAAATATAGCTCCCAAATCATCCATCAAGAAAAGGGATAAAAACATAAAAAAAGCCACTTATTGAACAAATAAGCGGCTTTTTTTGTGTGTGGGCCCAGAGGGACTTGAACCCCCGACCAATCGATTATGAGTCGACTGCTCTAACCAACTGAGCTATGGGCCCG
>CAKZLH010000225.1 GCA_937125285.1 uncultured Balneolaceae bacterium
AACGGAGAGGTTTGGGCGTAATGCACAAACCCGACGCACGAGTATATGCCGACACGAAGTCATGGTTGGTCCCAAACCACTTCGTCGTCGGTATAATACTGCTGCACCCAGTATTTCCAGTAATAAAGAGGTTGGTACGCCTCCATTTTATCCACTGACTTCAAATCAGCCAGGAAAAAATGCACTAAGGTTTTATCAATCGACAGCCGCCCCATTGCCCACATTTGATAAAGGCCGCAGCGCTGAACCGAAGCCATACCTTCCAGCTTCACCTGATTATAACGGCTGGAACTTTTAGTATTTTCAGTGAGGACCATACCTCCAAACGGGAAAGGCAATGCATCTTCCAGGTAACTATACCATGCGCTCAGTTGCTCCTCTTCGCCATAGGTATCCACCAAGATTTCATCGTTAATGAAGGTGTCTGCCTTTTCGTCTTTTTGAGGGATGTTGGTGAATTCTATGTTCATGGTGTGGTGGTTATGTGTTGGGTTTGAAGTAGCCTAGCGATTTTTCAATTTTAGAGCCTCCACTCCTGCATTTTTTAAGCGTAGTATTCAGTCGCTTCTGTTTCAATTGTTGCAAGATATTCATTCAGGTGCTTGATATCTTCAATTGCTCCATTGTGAGGCACAATTGCAAACAGATCGTCTATGAGGTAGTCAATTTTGTCAATACCTTTAGACCGCTGCTCCGGTATTTCTTCAAACCGAGCTCGTAACACCTTACCTTGAATGATCATGAGTTTTTGCGTTTGTTGGATGATGGGACGGATGTGGTTGAGGAGGTGTTGCATATATTCTAGCTTTCAGCATATTTTCTGAAACGAATAAAATTGAACTGCGATGTTTTCTTACCGTTAGCTTCCTCGATTATGATCCGCTCTGATGTACTTGCCACACATGGAATTCCTGCTACTTGCAAACGGTTAACCAATAGATGCGTAAAAGTTAGCTCCCCCATTAGGTGGACAGTCAGGCTACTATTTTCCAACGCTATTTTATGAATGTGACCTTCGTATTTTTCAACTATTTGCCTGATTCCATCGGTATCCACCCCCGGAGGAATTTGGGGAAATGGCATATCCTTTACCTCGCTGTATTGCTCGATTGCTGCCTGGCGCTGACCTTCAGGCCATTTGCTGGAGGGATGGTTGGAGAGGTTTAGGAGCATGGGAATTAGTTTTGGAGTTTAGGCAAATCGATGTTACGAATTTTTCTTACGAGCGCAGCCATTTCATTGTATCGCTTTCGGATGGATGCACTCATTTCTTTAAATGAACGAGGTTTTTCACGGAAACCACCGTGATTAATATCATTCCTCAAAGACTGCTTGAGTTTTGTTACTAATACAGAAAGTAATTTGCGGTGAGGATATTCAGTAACCTGCTTAACAAGCTCTTGGTGTAACTCTAATTCGTCATCCTTTTTAGGGCCATAATCAAACTTGTCCGCATTTATGCTTAAAGCCGAAGAAACAGTTACTCTTACTTTATAATCCTGCAAATATTTGATATGACCTAGTTCTTCAAGGACAAAAGTGGTAATAAACTCTTCTAACAGAGTTGTTGCTTGTTGGATCAACCCATTATGTATACACCAACGTATAGCCAAGAACCCATTAATAGCGCTATTAGATTGATACTCATCAAACTCACTTCGTATCTTATTTAAAATAAGCTGCAGAGCCTTAAATGCAGGATCACTAGGCTCAATATTCTGGGTCAAAGCCTCACGCAGACCAATCATGACCTGACCGTTATAAATATTAATACCCCTATTGCCTAGAATGAACTCCGAAAAACTTTCAAGGTTATCGCGGATACTTTTGTACTGGTAATCATCTATTTGCTGTACTAATGCACTCGCGTTTCCGGTTTTCAAAAATGTAGATGCATTATTGGTCCAATCTTGCAACTTGGCAAAATCAGTAAGTTCCCAAATCGGTGCAACTTCTATACCATCAACTATTTTTTTGCCTTCATAAGCCCCATAGTAAATACCTTTTACCTTGATGTTCTTCAGCAATTTAGCATAATTAATGAGTACTAAATTCAGCATCGGCAGCGAACGAAATCCGTGCGTTATATCAAAGTAGACTTCATCATGCTGTTCAAATATATCATAAACGACTTCGAAAATCTGCCATATTTCTTCCTTGGTTCTCCCATCTGCTACCATGATGTTTTGAGCGGAGCATAGCAAGTCTAACTTTTCCAACCGTGTTTTCAGCCCCTCATGGAATTCCTGGCAATCTTTCTTCCGATTGTAATGTTCTCCATCCTCCCAGTTTTTCAGAGCAGCTTTAGTCGTAAATACCAAAACCTTATCTTTTTCGGTAAAGTCACTACAATAGGTGCGAATAATGGCTTCCTGTATAAAACGGGTAGGTACTATGGTTGATGGTACATCGCTAGGTCTGCCATAACAGACACTGTCATAGTTACTGATACCTAAAAAAGATAGAAAGATTTTACGTGGCATGGCAATTGCTTTTTCGATATGGATCTTATAATCCAGATAATTAGATTTAGGTGTAAGTACCCAGGTCAACCCCTATGAGATCCGCAATAGATTTCCTAAAAAAGTCTGTTTTGGTATATTCATGCTCAGTAATATTGTATTCTTCTAAAATTTTCTTGTTGAAATATTTTTTCATATTGAAGTATTTATAATATTGTAAAAAATGATCACTTTTTAACGACTCTACTATTTCTCCCTCCCTTAGATCTCTTTCTTTTGATCCGCCTTTTTTAAGGAACTCATCATGCTTTAGCTCCTCATATCCTTTTCTTGCATCCCGAAGGCTCAGTATGATTGACTCGTAGTTATCATTTTTTTGTTTTCGTATCTCTTCTTTGTACTCTCCAATATTAAAGGAATGTGTTTTTCTGCCATTTAAAATTTCCCAGATGTTACTAGGATGATACAAGTAACTTTCATAGCTGTAAAACCTTAGTATTTTATAATTGGGGAATCTAGCCTCTATAGAAGCTATTTCATCATCAGTCAAGAAGTCTCTATCCCTCAACCCAATTATGTTTTTCTCCTTTAAAGCAGTAATAAAAACAGCTTTACTATTTTGAGAATTCAATCCGTTTTTCCCAATAAAAATACACTCAGGAAGATTCAATCGCTCAAATCCCTTTTCATTCTCTCCTTCACACGCAATAATTTTCTTTCCTTTTTTAATTTCTCTTTCAATATCGCTGGTTCAGCCCCCTAAGAATCGGACAAAATTCTATTAGTGAATAATAATCATTCGTGGTGGTAATATCTTTGCTCT
>CAKZLH010000226.1 GCA_937125285.1 uncultured Balneolaceae bacterium
GGTTGAACGAAATGTTCATGAGCCCAAAATTTACCTGTTAAACCAACTCCTGTTTGTACCTCATCATAAATAAGGAGTGCCTCGTACTGGTCCGCTAAGTTGCGAAGCTCTTGGTGAAATTCCTGCCTAAAATGTCTGTCTCCACCTTCGGCTTGAATAGGCTCTATAAGTATGCAGGCAATATCGTCTTTATGCATTTCAAAAAAGCGTTTTGCTTGTTCTATAGCTAAATCTTCATGCTTAATGACCTGTTCTAGAGACTCTTTAGTTTCAGGATAGTGATTCGCAGGACTAGTGACCCGCGGCCATGTAAACTTGGGAAAGTACTTTACCTTATCAGGCAGAGTATTGGTTACCGACAGTGTATACCCCGTACGTCCATGGAAAGCATGCTCAAAGTGCAATACAAGATGCCCTTTCTCTTCTCTATATCCTCTCTGAAAATTTTTTTGAACCTTCCAATCAAAAGCAATTTTCATAGCATTTTCAACAGCTAAAGCACCACCGGATATAAAAAAAGCATGAGGTAAATAATCAGGGATTCCTACTCGTTCAAAGGTTTCCATGAATTCAGCCATATATTCGGTATAAATATCGGAATTCGATGGTTTGTTAATGGCTGCTTTTCCAATTCTACGAATAAAATCATCATTATCTAAGGCAGGATGATTCATTCCCAAAGGGTTAGAGGCAAAAAAGGTAAAAAAGTCTAAGTATTCCCTATTGGTAACCTTATCAACTAAATAACTTCCATGACTTTTATCTAAATCAAGTACCATATCATACCCATCGGCTAAAATATGCTTAGCTAATATTGATCTAACCTCATTTGCTGGAATACTTGTGCGACTCATAATGACTAATATGTATTTTAAAGGGTTTAAACCAATGAGTGAGAATAAATTAAACTAGTAAATACTACTATTGGACTCAAGGAGTAAGTCAGCTAATACAGAATTTATATCCTATATAATAGTTAAAGAAAAGAGTTGACCTTGGAGCGTATTAAGTTGTATATTTAGAATTCAACATCGCGGGGTGGAGCAGCTGGTAGCTCGTCGGGCTCATAACCCGAAGGTCGCAGGTTCGAATCCTGTCCCCGCCACTACAAAAAGCCGAATTGTTTAACCGTTCGGCTTTTTTATTGAAAAGAATTGTATACAGATCCTTCCCAATCTGGATCTGAAGCCCCATGCCATCTTTGATTTAAAGTATCAAGAATTATTGCCTGAACTCTACCAAATCTAGCCATAGAATTAATCAATTCATAGTTGTATGGCAATGAATCAAGTTTAAAAGAAAAAGACAAACCATCATGTTGCTCTATCAAAACTCTGTCTTCTTCAGGATGCACTCTAAAAGCATGAAGTGACTCACTAAGGCTAATGTTTAATTTAAGATATCTAACAAGTACTTGTACTATTGCAGTGGGTATTCTACTACCACCAGCGGCACCTAAAATTGCAACTGGAAAATTTTCTGAATTAGTAACAATAGTTGGGCTAATATGCGAATAAGCCCTTTGTCCTGGTGCAGTAATTCCTAAATATGAACCCATTGTTGTAGCATATACAAATCCGAGTGAATCAGTAATCACTCCAGAACCCATAAGCGGTCCAACAGTTTGAGTTAAACTAACTGTATTACCACTTTTATCTGCAACAGATATATGTGCAGTATTCCCATCATTATTATTTAGAATTTGAGTGTTTGAAGTACAGCACTCATTAAACAGGTTCTCTGATAGTAATTTATTTTTTTCAGAAGATATAATCTGTTTTAATGAATCATTATTGAATTGTGCACTTCTACTATTCGAATACACATACTTACTTGTTTCATAAACACTCATTAAGAAATCTGTATCACTTTTAATATCAATTGGCCAATGATCTAATAATTGGAGCATTTGAATAGTTATAGCACCGAAAGATGGTAAATACAGACTATTTACAGTATAACCATTAAATGACCCTGAAATGATATTTGCTTCTAGTGATTGGTAATTTTTTAAATCATTTAATGTAAGAAATCCACCATTTTTTTGGATATCATCAACCATTTTTTGCGCAACCCAGCCATCATAAAACCCATCAATACCTTTTAAAGCAATTTCTGTTAATACATTGGCTAAATCTTTCTGGATTAATATATCACCTTCTTCAAAATTAGTATCCTTAAGGAAATAATTATTTATGATTGAATTTTTTAATATGTGATCTCGAGAATAATTTAGACGTGTTGCATTCCCAAGTGTTAATTTAAAACCATCTTTTGCTAAATCAATTACAGGTTCTAGTAATAAGCTTAAGGGAATATTACCCCTATTTTCATGTAATTTAATTAAACCATGTACCACACCTGGAATCCCAATAAATTTATAGCCATTTTCATATTCATCATGTATATATGAGTCGGGAACCACTGTAGTTGCATCAATCCCACTCATAATATCATTTTCGGTAAATATAACTTGTAAGCGCCCACCAATACCACTCATTGAAGGTTCCACAACAGATAGTGCAAAAGCAGAAGCAACTGCAGCATCGAATGCATTACCACCATTCTCAAAAGTAATTTTACCAATTTCAGTAGCTATTGGGTGAGGTGTAACTATAACATTATTTAGATTTTTATTATTACTACACGAAAATAAAAGTAGTGTTAAAACGGTAAAACATTTGATGATATTCATTGAAGTAGTTATAAATTTGTAACAAAAAAAAAGCCTCAACATAAGTTGAGGCTTTTAAAAGGATTAATAGGATTATCTCCAAGCTTTTGCACCGCTAGCAGTACCTGTAGACCAGTATTCACCATCTGGTGAACCATTGCCTGTGGCTGGAGCAGATTCACCACCATAAGTATAGTAAGGTAGTGGGAATCCTAAAGTTTCAAGTACATCAGCTGGAATTGGCCAGTGAAGAGGAGAACCTTTTTGAAGCATATCTTTGCCTCTCATTTCAAACCATTCACTTCCAGACGCATCTAGGAAAGTTTCTACCATTCTTTCATGATGGATTGCTGCCATAATAGCATCTTTGTCAGCTGCAACATCAGGAAGACCACCACGAACTTTTCTTGCTTTTGAAGCATCATTAAGTATGGCAGCAGCACCAGCTAAGTTACCAGTCATAGCTAGAGCTTCTGCATGATACATATCCATTTCTGAGATGGTTAAATCTGGCAATATAGCATCCCAAGGTCCAATATAGTCACTATGTCTGTCGTATCTGAAACTAGAGAAGAAATATAGTCCACGCTCAGGTCTAAAATTATTAGAAGATAAATACTGATAGTCAGTCCAAAGTCTGTCATCAACTTCAGCATTATCAAAGATTCTAGCAGAGTCAGGGGCTGCAAAATCTGAACCATCAGGATTATGTTTTGGATAAGAATCATCCATCATATTAATAACACGCATATCTACTCTACCCCATCCAGGATTAACCGCATAAATGAATCCTTCATCATACCAATCAGCTCCTTGCCAAGGCGCCAATTGATTGATAATACCAACATCAGCAGTAATACCATTACTTACATGGGTGATAACCTCATTCCAATTGACTGCCATTCTTTCAGCTTCAGTTCTTGCAACATTAGTCATAAATCTAGCAATAAAACTGTGAGCCATTTGTGCAAGTTGGTCGCTTGTTACTCCACCAGGAGTTTTAATAACAGTCTCATTTAATGTGAAAGAATTATTTTTGGCTATAGTAGCTGCTTTAACAAGAGTTGCAACAGCATGATCCATCATAGTATTGTAATCTACAAGTGTAGGAGATATTATATCCTCCTGAGCTGTAGACTCATCTATAATGTACCCTCTGTCATAAGCTAAAGCAATATATCCCATTGCAATACCTCTAGCAAAATGGCTTATTGCTTCTACTCTTGGACCATCACTTCCAAACTCAATTACTCCGCCTTGTACTGCTTTAATTACATCAACTGCAGATGAATTTACAGAATACATTCTTGTAAATGGTGTAGCAGCTAAGTATAGATAATTATAGCTAGGAGAGTTATTGAAAGAAGGTCTTGGTTCAGTACCCATTTCACGCATACCAACGTTACCCCAAGAGCAAGTTGCAGCATCAGCTAAAACAGCAGCTGGCATTTTAAAACCATCATAATTATGTATGGCATTGTACCAGTTTTTAACCAAACCTTCAGCTAAGGTTGTCAAATCCGATGCTGAAGATAAAGCTCTATCAGTATCAGGATTATTTAGGTTATCAACAGTCAAGTCAGCACAACTTGCAAGTACAATGCTACCTGCAACGGCTAACGTCATTAATCTGTTTCTTAAATTTTTCATGATGAATTGTATTAAGTATTAAAAGTCAAATTTAACAGAGAACGCTAAGTTTCTGAAATTCGGGTATTGACCAGTAGAATCAAATGGGTTTCTGATACTACCTGCTTCTGGATCGTAGCCACTATAATCAGTAATCGTCAATAGATTTCTACCGAGAACTGATAATGTAATAGCGTCAATACCTTCAAGTGTACCTGCAGAAGGTGCATATCTATAACTTAGAGAAACTTCTCTTAGTTTGATGTAAGAGCCATCTTCAACCCAATATGAGTTGTTGGTATTTACATCATAAAAAGTTTGATAGTAAGTCATAGTTTTCTTCTCAGCTTCAGGTAGTCCAGCCACATCCATGATACCGTTACGGCTATCACGGGTTAACCACTGACTCTTTCTGTTGTATACGTCTCCACCTTGTTTAAAGTCAAGAAGAATATAAGCAGAAAGACCTTTGTAGCTTACAGTATTCGATAAACCAGCCGTCCAATCTGGTCGCCCATCGCCAATTTTAACAAAAGCTAGGTTACCATATTCATCTCTCAATTTTACAGCTTTTTCATCTGTAGTACCTTGAGAACCAGCTGGAACAACATATCCTTGATTATTTACCTCTAAAGCTGCTGTTGCTTCTGCGGCATCTGCATAACCATATGCTGCAAAATTATCAGTGATTTGTGATACAGAAGTAGCCCAATCATATCCATAAATTGCACCGTATGTCTCACCTTCTCGTATATAGAAGAGTCCACTAGGACCAGATTGGAATGGAGGTACTGAAAGTTTAGTAATAGTCTGAGTTGATTTTGACCAAGTCAAACCCATATCCCAAAGTAAATCTTTGGTTCGAATAAGATTGGCTTGTAAATTAAACTCAAGTGTTTCACCCTCAAGTGTACCCGCATTTTGATATTGGTTAGAGTACCCTGTTACCGGCAATAATGGAACGTTTAAAAATTGATCAGTAGTCACAGATTGAGCATATATAACTTCAAAACTGTAATTCTGCATAAATGTACCATTAATAGCAAATTCTGTTTCTTTAGTCTCAGAAGGCTTTAAGTTCTTGTTACCTAGCTGAGCTTTACTGGCAGTACCGCTTGAAAGAGTAAATGCTTCGTATTGCCAAGCAAAACTTGGTCTTATACCGGCAGTACCTTGAGCAACGCGAACCTTTAATTCGTCAAACATCGCTAAATCGATATCTTCAGTAATACGATAAGCAGCAGATACTCTATAGTAAGGATTGGTTCTGTTATCCTCACCAAATAGTGAAGACGAATCTATTCTATACATAGCATCAAATAGATATTTATCATCATAATCCAATGATAGAATACCAAAGTAGTTCTCAGAACGTATATCAGCTTGGTAACTATTTGCTGAGATATCTTCCTTCACAAATGCACTGAAATCAGGAACATCAATAATTTTGAAGTTTTGACCACTTACATCGAACCACTCATTGTGTAAATCTTCATTCAGATAACTGAACTGAGCCTTCAAGAATAAGTCCCCAAATTGAAATCTAGTAGTAGCATATAACTGGGTGTTTTCTGATTGTGACTCAGTAGAGTATTTGTAAAGTGATCCCTCAGAATATACTAGCCCATATGGATCCGAACCACCTAATTCCCATGTATCGTATGGATAATAACTAGTATATCGTTCGTTATTATTCTCCATTGAATACGACGCTTTTAACTCTAACCAATCAGTGACATCCGCAGTTGCAGAGTAGCTCCCTAAAAAGCGCTGACCGTATGAATTTCTCTCATTTTTAGAAGTTAAATATAGAGGATTAGTTTCGTTACTCCAGTGGTTGTGTCTAGAATAATATGGCTGTCCATCAACAGGATTATCCATGAAAAAGTCGTTATCAGGCTCAGCTAAAACTAAGTCAAAAAATAGTCCAGAACCCCCACCAGGAGTGTTAGAAGTAGTTCTGATAACTAAGTTAGAAGTAGAAACTTTTAACCAGTCATTAACCTGCCAATCAGAATTAATTCTAAAGTTACGTCGCCCGTAACCATCTGTATTAGGTATAATACCTTCTTGTTTGTTGTTTTCAAAACTTGTAAACAAATTCAAATCACCTACTCTTGATGACAGAGCAAAGTAATTAGTCATATTTGAACCAGTTTGGAAAAATTCTTTTTGGACGTCTCTTCCAACTGCAAATGGATTATCCATGAATTCATCTGCTTCTAGGGTTCTAGAACCAAAAATATCTGGATGATAGCCTCCTTGATAATTCGCAGGGTAAGTAACACCAGCATATTTAGTGTAAGTATCTTTAGTAGACTCCCAATCATCAGCTAAAGTAAAAGCATGGTGATCAGCTAAATCAATGAATTTGTCCAAATTTTGGAATCCTACTTCATTTCTTATAGTAACTTTTACATCTCCATCTTGAAGTAATGAACCTCTTTTAGTTGAAACAACAACAACACCGTTACCAGCGCGAGAACCGTAGAGTGCTGATGCTGCTGCACCCTTAACTACCTCAATACTTTCGATATCATCAGTATTAATATCACCAAGTCCACCTTCAATGGTAACACCATCTACAATAACAAGTGGATTTGAGCCTACACTAAGGTTATTGTCAGAACGTACCTGAATATCAGCAGAACCACCAGGAGTACCTGATGTTGTTCGAATCTGTACACCCGAAACTTTTGCTGAAAGTGAACTTGCAACGGAAGTTGCAGGCACTTTACTTAATTGTGCTGCATCGACTTTAGCAACGGATACTGTTAGTTTTTTTCTTGGCGTGCCATCAGCTACACCGGAAACTACTATTTCATCTAGTAGACCAATATCTGTTGACATTTCAAAATCTAGTGTGTTAGATCCAGAAGTAATTGTTACCTCTTGTGTTATTGTAGAATAACCAACATAAGTTACAACAACAGTGTAATCACCGGGTTCAATACCAGTAATTTCGTATTCACCGTCAGCGTTGGTTGATGCTCCTTTGAGAATTTCTGATAGTACGACGTTAACTGCTGGCAATGATTCACCAGTAGCAGCATCAGTCACTGACCCAGAAAGAACTCCATTCTGAGCAAATGCACTAACTGCTGAAATAGACAGTAGCACAGCTATTGAGAGTAGCTTCTTAAACATAGATGACCTCTAAGTTAGTTTACATTAATTAAAAGTTTGGGCTAATATGCACACAAGGCATAATATATACAATAATAAATTAATATTAATTTAAGAATACGCCAAAATTATTTACTCTAAAGATTATCTCTTAAAATTGATCCACTTAACCATTTTTGCACCTGCTGATACTGTATACTAAAGTACTGCTGATTCCTTACAAGTTGATAATTTTCAAAGGGATAGAACTTATTTTTAATCCTTGGAGCCATGAAAATAAAATTTGTCTCAAAATCATAAAGATTGTGAGAATAAGCCCATTTTTCTTCTCCCAAGCTCCTCTGAACGTACCAAGGAGGTCCAAAAAGCACATACATCATGCCCATATCGGTCTTCCATCCCTCTTTATAATTAGAAAACTGCTTATTTGCCTCTTCAACCCGCTCATAAAACAATTCTATTACCTGTAGTGCCTTAGCCGTATTCTTGATATTTGAGAGCCAAAACCGATCAACAGCATATTTTTGCTCTTTAGGATCGCTAATGGCCATAAGCTCCTCATGTTCCTCTTCGCGCATGATATAGATAAGAGGCGCTGCCAATTCGAGCGGAGTTCTTAAGGAGGGGTAGTGTGGGCTCTTAATACTAAAGTCCCTAGCTTTAAATACTTCCTCACCTGACACTTGAGTACGAACCTCAAATCGGTAGTTTCCTCTTTTCAGATTCTCAAAGAATAATTCAATTGTAACCGTGCCTGCATCGGTCAAGATACGCTTCGAAGTATTAATTACTTCATACTCTCCATAGTCTATTCCTTTATAAGGAAGACTAGCGGGGGTATAATCGGGCCAACTCATGGGACGAGC
>CAKZLH010000227.1 GCA_937125285.1 uncultured Balneolaceae bacterium
GCAATAGGTATAGGATACATACCCACAAAAGATTCAAACTCTTCTTCCAAAACCCATCCTGCCACATAATCTCCTCCCAATGGATTAGGTCGGTCTAATATCCAAACCTCGATATCGGCATCGGCGGCGGCTTCTAAGACATACTTCATGGTAGAGTTGTACGTATAAAACCTAGCCCCTACATCCTGCATATCAAAAATGAGTAAATCAATCCCTTCTAGCATCTCTGGTGTTGGTTTCTTTGTAGCACCGTATAAGGAGTATACAGGTAAACCTGATGCCTGATCTACCCCATCGATGATGACTTCACCGGCACCTTGATCGCCACGGAATCCATGTTCCGCCGCAAACAATGCTTTTACAGGAATATCCATAGCTAATAAGGTGTCTAATACATGGACCCCATGCACTCGGGCCGTAGGATTCATAATGAGCCCTACATTCCGAGTGAGTAATTCCGCACCATGATTTTCGAGCAATCGTTCGGCTCCTACTTGTACGCTCGGTTCTTCAACCCGACCTTTTGAGGGTTCACATGCAAGTCCAATGAGTACAAAGGCTACTAATAAAAGCCCTATGGAGGAACGAGAATACTTCATGGCTTCGGAGCTTGGATTATCCTTTGTTGGCTACTATTTCAGATTCAGCAAAGAAATAGTTGGATTCAATTTTACCGTTTTCTACAGAATCGGATCCATGAATAATGTTTTCACCCACACTATCTGCAAAATCTGCCCGTATGGTTCCTGCTTCTGCTTCAGCTGGGTTGGTGGCTCCAATAAATGTTCGGAAATCGGCAACTGCATTTTCCTTTTCTAATACCATAGGAACGCATGGACCGCTGCTCATAAAATCACATAGTTCACCAAAAAATGGACGCTCCCTATGTACCTCATAAAAACCACCAGCCGTAGTAGGGCTTAGGTGCATCATTTTCATGGCTACAATACGGAATCCAGCTTCTTGAATACGCTTGGTTACTTCACCGATCAATCCTTTTCGGACACAATCTGGTTTTAAAATAGTTAATGTTCTTTCGACAGACATAGATGAATTGTTTTATTATTTTATAATAAATTAGTATGACTAAAGATAACCTATTAGGCATCAAAACGCTTCTCAATATTACACCCCTGCGACCCATGGTCCAGAACACAAAAAATCATGAATTCCAACCGTTATCACCCATCCATTGCCGAGCAAATCAAACCGATGGAACGTCAAAAAAATATTGCACTCATTGCCCATGATCATCGCAAACTCGACCTCATTGATTGGGCATCCTACAACAAAGATGTGTTATCAAAACACCATCTCTATGGCACAGGTACTACCGGCAAACTAATCGCAGACAAACTAGATTTACCCGTGAAAAGATTCAAAAGTGGCCCCTTAGGAGGTGATTTGCAAATTGGATCGGCTATTATCGAACACAAAATAGATATGATGATTTTTTTCTGGGACCCTTTACAAGCGCAGCCCCATGATGTGGATGTAAAAGCCTTGTTGCGTATTGGGGTGGTTTATAACATTCCTTTTGCTTCCAATAGATCTAGCGCCGATTTTTTAATTTCTTCCCCCATGATGGATACCGAATACGAGCGATTTCTAGTCGATTATTCAAAACGTTTCAAACCGGTAACCGATGGCTAATCGTTTAGCAGATGAGCGTAGTCCCTACTTGCTTCAGCACAAGGATAATCCGGTGGATTGGTATCCTTGGGGAGATGAGGCTTTTGAGAGGGCCAAAAAGGAATCGAAACCTATTTTCTTATCCATTGGGTATGCGACCTGCCATTGGTGTCATGTGATGGAAAAAGAGAGTTTTGAGGATGAAGATATTGCGTCCTATCTCAACCAGCACTTCATTAGCATTAAAGTTGATCGAGAAGAGCGTCCAGATATCGATCATACGTACATGCCGGTATGTCAAATGCTCACTGGGCAAGGTGGTTGGCCTTTAACCATAGTTATGACCCCAGAAAAAGAGGCTTTCTACGCGGCTACTTATATACCTAAACAAGCTCGCTTTGGACGTTTAGGACTTCCACAAATATTACGTGGAATAAAAGGAATGTGGGCACATGAACCTGAAAAAATCAGAAAAGCCATTGAACAAATAAAAAAGGGCTATGACAGCTATTCCCATCATGAATCCGGTGAATACCCAGATACCCGCGCCTTGGAAAACGCCTACGCCTACTTTGAGAAGAATTTTGACGGGTTGAATGGAGGTTTCGGCCAAGCACCCAAATTTCCCTCCCCACACAATCTCATGTTTCTGTTTAGGGAATGGAAGGAGCATGGAAATGATCACGCACTCGAGATGGCCTTAACCACCTTAAAAAAAATGCGCTTGAGTGGGCTTTGGGATCACCTAGGATATGGTTTTCACCGCTATTCTACCGATGAAGAATGGTTACTTCCTCATTTTGAGAAAATGCTGTATGACCAAGCCCTGATGCTTTTGGCCTATGCCGAAGGATGGCAAATTTCCAAAAACGACCTTTTTAAACAGACCTGTTACCAGATTATAGAGTATCTACTATCTCGCATGAAATCCGATGATGGAGGGTTCTTTAGCGCTGAAGATGCCGATTCGGAAGGTGAGGAAGGTAAATATTACACTTGGACATTCCACGAATTAGAAGAACTCCGTGCATCCAAACAGATTAGTACAGACGAGTTTGAATTTCTATGTGAACGCTTTCAATTAAGCTTGGAAGGCAATATGATTAACGAGGCCACCCGCCAATCTACCGGACGTACCATTTTGCACCTTCATGAGCCATTACAAGAACAAGAACTCGAAAAGTGGACGGCTTTACGAACTAAATTATTAGCGATTCGCTCCGGTAGAATTGCTCCGCTTTGTGACGATAAAATACTGTGCGATTGGAATGCCCTTCTGCTGGTTGCTCTCTCAACCGCCGCTCGCATATTTCAGGACAAGAATTTAGAGAAACTGTGCTTAGAATTGGACGTATTCATTGATAAGCACTTCAGACGAGATTCATCAAACAGTATAAAAGAACATTCACTTAGGCATGTGTACAAAGCCGGAAGCAGCACTATTGATGGATTTGCAGAAGATTATGTATTTCTATTATGGGCAAAATTAGAACTCTACCGATTATTTCATTCCGCTCATTACCTTCAAGAATCCGTAGCACTTGCCGATCTGATTTTATCCCAATTTTGGGACTCGGATAAAGGTGGGATCTTTCAATCTAACCACAGCGATAGTCAGGTATTTGGTCCACAGAAAGTACTCTATGATGGAGCTATTCCCTCCTCTAATTCCAGTTTTGCGCTCTCACTACTGCAGTTATATCATCTAACTGGGGATGAAAAATGGGCCAACTATGCCCATAAAATCGGAGCCTCATTTTCCCATGAATGGACGTTGAATGGTGGAAGTATTACGGTGGGAATGATGAGTTTACAATACCATTACTACTCCCCTACACAATGGGTCTTAGCAAGAGGGAACGATGATGGCGTTGATGATGCATCAAGCCTTGCGAATGGATTCAAAGAGGTGTTGGGAGAACATTTTCTCCCCAATGCTATTGTTCATGAACTCACGGCAGATAATGTAAAGGAATTAACTACAGCGATCCCCTATTTATCCCTTTATGCTAAGGATAGGGAGAATACCCTATTATATAGATGCTCTAATTATTCCTGTGATCGACCCATGGAGCGATTATCAGAATTAAAAAACTATCTGGATGATGATTAACATCAAGCTAGTATTGCTGCATCATTTGTAGCATAATCCAGTCACTAAAGCCCAATAACTGGTAATTGCTAGGGAGTTCAACCATGGCTTTTGCAATGGCGCTTTTTTCTGCGCGAACCAATTCATAAATGGTTGTGGTCTCTCCCTCCGTAGTGGTCCAAGTGATTAGAACGGGTATACTGTTGGTTTGAAATTCTAAGGTTATACGATCGGTTGCATCCCGTAACCATTCAGGGCTATTTAACCAGGGCTCTGCCAACAATCCCCAGTTCATATTCAATTTCGAGGTCGTCCATACCGACATAAAACCGTCTTCATCGGCTTCGGTAATTCGAATTTCTTTTGATGTATAACCATTAATGGTAGCTACACGCCCTGTCACTTCTATATTCGTTTTATTTTCCTCCATTTCGGAAGGGCTAGGCTGTTCAATACCAAAAACTGTTGAAATCATGCTAAAAAAGCCTTCAATTTCCGACTTGGTGAGTTGAAGGGCTTGATTATTCCCCATCATTAGGACAAAATCCTTTTGATCTTGCCGAATCAAAAGACCGCTAGCTTCATATGAACCACTGGTTAAACGCTCATCTTCAGCCCCTTTAATAAGTATGCGCTCATTGGTCACGTACATCTGAACCAGACTAGTATCTTTCACTTCCTTATCATTGGTACTGTAAAAATGCATATCAATAACGCCATTAAATTGGGCATGAGTAGTTTGAGAAGGAATGACAAATACACACGCGATCAAAAAAGAAAAGAAAGTAGAGTTAAAAAAGTGTGATGATCTCATAAGTAGTGTTATAATTAAACTTTAAAAATAGCGGAATAGCTAAATCAACTAAACGAATTAAACGAGCGAATCCATTTCTTGTTGCAGTGGAACATTTACTTTTTTGATCCAGCCACCAGCCACCACATCATCTCCTTCGTAGCAAACAATAGCTTGGCCGGGAGTAATGGCTTCCCTTCCCGCAGGAAAATGCACCTTCATTTCGTCTTCCCCAAGTTGAGTCATGATACCATAGGCGCCGGTATCATTATACCTAATTGCGCCGGTAATCTCCATTTCACCATTAGGCACTTTATCATATTTAATGAAATTGAGTTCCTTCGCAATTAAGGTAGATTCCATTAGATCTTCTTTCTCTCCAATAGTTATGGTATTGGTTTTCGGATCTATATGGGTCACATACACCGGTTTACCCATAGGTATATTGAGTCCTCTTCTTTGGCCAATGGTATAAAATGGATATCCCTCGTGCTGGCCCAGTATGTTGCCCTGTTTATCTACAAAATCTCCACCCTTAACACGCTCTTCCAAACCTTGAACCCGATCCTTTAAAAAACGACGGTAATCATCATCGGGCACAAAACAGATTTCATAGGAATCTGGTTTATTAGCAACATTTAGTAATCCGTGATCTTCGGCTATTTGCCGGATTTCTTTTTTTGAATAAGAACCCAATGGAAATATCGTCCTAGCTAAATGTTTCTGATGAACCCCCCATAGCGCATAGGACTGATCTTTTGACCGATCCAAGCCTCTAGAAATAACAAAGCGATTGTTTTCTTCCCGAACATTCGCATAATGACCCGTAGCAATAAAATCACAACCCAAGTTATCGGCGCGCTTCATAAGTGCGGCCCACTTGATATGCGTATTACAAAGTACACATGGATTTGGGGTGCGTCCATCCAAGTAGTCTTCTACAAATCGATCAATTACCCAGTCTCCAAATTCTTCTCTAATATCGACGATAAAATGTTTGAATCCATGGTTTACTGCTATATGGCGAGCATCATTCATGCTCTCTACGGTACAGCAACCCGTTTCCTTGCCACTGTTACCACCACTACGGTGATAATCCCAGGTTTTCATGGTTATTCCAATAACCTCATATCCTTGTTCACGAAGCATAACGGCGGCTACTGAGGAATCTACCCCACCGCTCATGGCAACTAAAACTCTACCTTTTGAACTCATGCTAATATGTATTGGATGGCTATTTTGTGAACCATTAATATACGAATAAAAAAGCACCCAATAAGGCCCAAAACACGAATAATAAGGCTACAAATTACACCATGTAGAGGTAGGGTTTCCAAGGATCCTGCACACTCCCATTATAATCACGGAAAAAGGTTATGGGTACGGGTCGATAGGGTTTAGTAGATAGTTTCATGCTCGCTTCTTCCGGAGTTCGGTTCCCTTTTTTTACATTACATTTTTCGCAAGCAGTTGTGAGATTTTCCCAAGTATCCTTACCTCCTCGACTTTTAGGAAGTACATGATCAATAGTCAAATCTGACTTCTTTCCACAGTATTGGCAAATGAATTGATCTCTGCGAAAAATATTTCTTCTCGATAAAACTACTTTTGTGTAAGGTATTCGAATATAGCTCCGAAGTCGAATAACCGAAGGAAACTGAAAACTCCTCTGAGTCGTGTTTAACTCACGCTCTGGATCGTCATGTAAAAGCTCTGCTTTTTCTAAAAAAAGCAATTTCATCGATCGCTGCACGGAGCAAATGCTCAGCGGTTGATAATCTTGGTTAAGAACTAATACGTTGGCGTTCATGATGCATTCATTTGGTTATTGGTAAAACTTCATTTCATGGAGAATGCAAAACGGAACCAATTATTTAATCAATTTGTAATATCTTACAATAATAAAACCCAGTGAAGAACTCAATTCTTTGTACCATATTCAATCGATTCTTAACAATTTGGATATATAACCAAGCATCCAATACAATCATAAGGCGAATTGCAGTCCTATAACTTTCAATTTCAATCCAACTTTGAAGAACTCGAGACACTTGAAGAGAAACTTCAAAGTATAGTAGGTTTTGATTCACTAGACCATACCAAGCAATATGAAATAATGCTGGTACTCAGTGAAGCTATCACCAATGGCATTGAACACGGCAATGGACTTGATCCAAAAAAAGTGGTGCATCTTAAGGCTGAAACAAACGAGAGTACTTGGGTTTTTGAGGTTTCCGATGAGGGAAAAGGATTTGACCCCAAAATTTTAGAAAATCCGGTTGAAGAGGAGTATATGCTCAGAGATCATGGCCGAGGCTGGTTTCTAATGGGGCATTACGCGACTTCTATCTCATGGGATGAAACCAATAAATGCCTGCGGATTACCTTTAACATTTAGGACTCACGCTTAACATTTGCTCTTCAATAAGAATAAAAATAAGCCGACATCCATAGGAGCCGGCTTATTTAAAAGACATTAGATATGAGCGTCTAATTGCTTAGTGAGATGAGTTTTGGGAACGGCTCCAACTATTTGATCTACTACTTCACCATTCTTGAAAATGAGAAGTGCTGGGATACTACGGATGCCATATTTGATTGAAACTTCAGGGTTCACATCCACATTAACCTTTCCAATTTTAGCTTTTCCAGCATATTCTGAGGCCATTTCTTCAACAACAGGTCCAATCATACGACAAGGACCACACCACTCCGCCCAAAAATCGATGAGTACAGGTGTATCGGCTTGAAGAACTTCTTGTTCAAAATTAGAATCGGTTATTTCAACAGTTTTAGACATAGCTTTGATTTGTTTTATTTGTACATAGAATACATATGATGAGATACAATCGTTTCCACTAACCGCCTTTTTGAAGCTGTAGTTTCACGTTTTCACTACCTAACAATTTACGCAATTCACCCATTAAATTGGGAGAGGGTTCCACAACAAATTTACGAATATTCATCGCAACTGGCCGATCCATTTCAAGACTCTCGACCTGTGCTTTCACATAGGTTTTACCCTGATGCAAACTCAACAATTCAACAAGTCGATCAATGGACTGAGCCGTTAGATCTTGTGTTTGTAAACGAATAGAAAGGCGTAATTTCTCTTGGTACTTTTCTCTGAGATTTTCAACCCGTTCTACTGCATGAATCACCACCGAGTTACCGCGGTCGCGCTTATTAAACCTCCCCTTCATCCAAACCACATTGTCGACCTCTAACAAGGTGGCATATTGATCAAATTGAGTGCTAAACACCGCAACCTCTAAACTAGAATGTAAGTCTTCAATCATTAGAAAAGCGATGGGACGACCTTTGCGATCTGTTGCCACACGTTTTGAGGTGATAATTCCTATGAGATTCATTTCAGAATCATGGGCCAAGCCATCCATGCATTCAGAAGATAAATTGTGAGTTGAAAACAACTGAATATCCTCTTTGTATTTTTCGAGAGGGTGTCCACTTAAATAAAATCCTATAAGCTCGCGCTCTCTATTTAAACGCTCCATAGAAGTCCACTCGGAAACCTCTGGTAGCTTGGGCTCTTGTAAGACCCCAGCCCCGCCAGAACCTCCAAATAAATTCACCTGATTTAATCTCTTTTCTTCTTGCTTTCGATTCGCATACGACAAAATATCCTCTACCCCATGATAAAGCTGAGACCTCTTCGTCGAAATGGTATCAAAAGCTCCTGCCTGAATTAAACTTTCGAGGGTTCTTCGATTACAAATTCGAGGATCTACTCGAGATGCAAAATCAAATATCGACTGAAAATCTCCACCCTCCTCTCGTTCTTGGACTATATGGGCAATGGCCTGTTCACCCACTCCTTTAATGGCCGACATCCCGTATTGAACACGATGGTCATGAGCTACAAAAGTACCTCGTGAGGTATTGATATTTGGAGGATCGACGGGGATACCCAATTGCTGACATTCATCGATAAAACTCGCGATTTTCTTAATGTCACTCATATTATGGCTGAGTACAGCCGCCATGTATTCGGGCGTATAATTCGCTTTAAAATACATGGTGTGATAGGCTACAACGGAGTAAGCTGCCGAATGAGATTTATTAAACCCATATCCAGCGAACATGGCCATCTTATCGAATACTTGTTTAGCTACCTTCTCATCATAACCACGCTCCACGGATTGTCGCACAAATTTCTCTTCTTCAGGAGGTAATAAATCCGCTTTCTTTTTACCCATGATACGCCGTAATACATCGGCTTCACCAAGCGTATATCCCCCCATCTGCTGTGCCACTTTCATAATCTGCTCTTGATAAATCATAATCCCAAATGTGGTTTCAAGTAATGGGATTAAATCGTCGTGGTCGTATTCCACCGCCTCACGCCCATGCTTTCGCTCTATGTAATTCGGAATGAACTGCATAGGGCCAGGCCGGTAAAGAGCATTCATGGCAATTAAATCATCGATGCTTGTGGGCTTCAAATCCTTAAGATGCTTGCGCATTCCTTCGCTTTCAAACTGAAAAGTACCCAAGGTTCCACCTTTCTGATAGAGCTCAAAGGTTCGAGTATCGTCGAGTGGAATATCATCAAGATGATAGGTTTTCTGATGATTTTCCTTTACAAATTGAATAGCCGTTTTAAGAATCGAAAGCGTTTTGAGGCCAAGAAAGTCCATTTTTAACATCCCTGCAGACTCAATAACCCCACCGTCGAATTGGGTTACTTGCAGGTCCGCATCCTTAGCGGTACTAACGGGAATGTATTCGGTCAAATCGTCGGGGGCTATGATAATGCCCGCGGCATGAAGTCCTGTATTCCGGACCGAACCTTCTAAAATTTTAGCCATACGCAGAGTTTCGGCTTCTAATCCTTCTCCATCTCGTATATCTCTGAGTTCCTTGACTTCAGAAAACGCATCGTCCAAACTAGTGCCAGGACGCTCAGGTACTAGTTTTGCAATTCGATCGGCATCTGCCAAAGGTAAATCCAATACCCTAGCTACATCACGTACCGAAGATCGTGCAGCCATGGATCCAAAAGTGATGATGTGAGCCACTTGATCCGAACCATATTTTTTCACCACATAATCAATCACTTTTTGGCGGCCTTCATCATCAAAATCAATATCAATATCGGGCATGCTTACCCGCTCAGGATTCAAAAATCGTTCGAATAGCAAATCATAACTTAGAGGATCGATGTTGGTAATCCCCGTCGCATAGGCCACTACAGAGCCCGCCGCAGACCCCCTGCCAGGCCCCACATAAACACCCATTTCCTTAGCGGCAGCAATAAAGTCCTGAACAATGAGGAAATAACCTGGGAAGCCCATATCCTTTATAATGCCTAGTTCTAAGTCTATGCGCTCTTTGATCTCATCGGTAAGCTCGGAATACTTCAGCTTAGCACCCTCTAGAGTTAAGTGCCTTAAATAATCATCCTCGTCTACAAATGATTCAGGAATGGTAAACTTGGGAAGAATAACCTCTCGCTCTAATACAATGGGCTCAATTTTTTGAACGATGGCATGCGTTCCGTAAATGGCTTCGGGAGTCTTAGAAAAAAGCCCGATCATCTCGTCTTTGGACTTGAAATAGAACTCGTGATTTGGAAACCCATATCGAAAGTCCCTACCCTTTCCAATTGGGGTACTTTTTAGTGTACCATCATCTATACAAATCAGAGCATCGTGAGCGTCGGCATCTTCTTTCTCCATATAGAAACAATTGTTGGTAGCCACAACTTGGACTCCAAATTTCTTGGAAAAGTCTAAAAACACCTCATTTACCCGCTGTTCTTCAGGTAGCCCGTGATCAATAAGCTCTAGATAAAAATCGTCACCAAAGGTCTCCATCCACCAAGTAATTTCTTGCTCTGCGGCTTCAATACCTTTGTTAAGAATTAATTCTCCTAGTAGTCCGCGAGTACCTCCACTAAGGGCAATGATATCCGTGGCATACTCTTTGATAATTTCTTTATCGACACGAGGATATTTATAATAGTAACCCTGTGTATACCCTTTTGAGCAAATCTTCGACAGATTTTTAAACCCATTCTGATTCTTCGCTAAAAGGGGTATTTGCCAACGTAAATCCCGATGTTCTCGTGTAAATTTCTTCTTCGAGTGATCTTCAACCAAATATAACTCACAGCCCACAATGGGTTTAATTCCCTGTTTATGCGCTTCAGAGACAAATGTAAATGCGCCAAACATATTTCCGAGATCTGTTAATGCCACGGCTGGCATTCCCCATTCGGCAGCCTTAGTCACCAAATCCTTAACGCCGGCCGTAGATCGTAATACCGAATATTTTGAATGACAATGTAAATGACTGAATAATAATTCTTCCCCTTCAGCCCATTGGTTTAGTTTTTTTTTTGCCTCTGCAGTAGATTCAACCTTATTTGCCTGATCTTCTCGGGTCGATGGTTCAGTTTCCTGAGAACTGGTTGAGGTTTTTATACGGTCTGGAGAAACAAGATCGATATAGTGTTCTCTTTTAAGATAACTCTGAGGGGACTCGTAGAGTTTGGCTTGTAATGGAAATGTAAATTTTGCCTCTCCAATTCGCACCAACTCTAGAAAACATCGAGCCGTAGCCTCCACATCTGCCGCCGCATCATGGGCATCATCAAAGCCTTTATCGAAAAGGGCATGATGTAATTCTCCTAAGGTTGGCCATTTGAAACCTCTAGGGCCTGGAATCGCACAAAACTGAGTGCCCTCATCCTTGGTATCGATCTTAGCCTTATCCATGATAGCCGAGGGAATCCGGTTGCGCAAATACTCGGCTCCCATAACCCGCTCATCAAAAGACACATTGTGTCCCACTAGAAAATGAGCCTTATCCATATCCTTCCGAAATATCTCCAAAACCTCTCGAAGATCACTTCCTTCTTTTAGTGCTCGTTCTGTGGAAATCCCATGAATTTGTTCTGAATTAAAAGGAATAGTAAATCCTTCGGGACGAACAATATAGTTTCCACTTGAAATGAGTTTTCCTGTATGATCATGTAGTTGCCAAGCAAGTTGGACCAAGCGAGGCCAGTTATCCAATTGGGTAATTGGAGCACTATAATCCCGGGGTAAACCCGTGGTTTCGGTATCAAATATTAAATACATAAGCTATCGGTTATCCGTCTAATATAGTGCTTGAAAAACTGAATATGTGCACAAGTTTTCCACAAAATTATTCGAATATCCCATTATATTTATTTATGTCAATTGCACTTATATCTAAAGATCGTGACTTCAGTGAGCTACGGGATTGTATCTTGAATTTAGATGCTTCCATAGATGTTCAGAAGTGGCCAAAAGTAGAGGATAAAACCTCGGTACGAATGGCGGTTTGTTGGAGGATTCCACCTAATACCCTACAGAACTTCCCTCATCTACAGCTTATCCAGTCCTATGGAGCTGGAGTATCTGAGTTATTATTGGACTCCACCATTCCACAACATGTGCCCATCAGCAGACTAATCCTACCCTCACTGGCCCATGATATGCTTTCGTATATTGAATGGAGGCTTAAGCACATTGAATTCAGAGGTCATACCTATGAGCAGCAACAAAAATCGATCGAATGGAATCCTCTCGAAAAAGTAGATATGTCGGCAACTCCCATAGGGGTTTTGGGATTAGGAGCATTAGGAGCTAAAGTAGCCACAGGCCTAGCTGAAATGGGTTATAAGGTGAAGGGCTGGTCTCTTCGTAAAAAAGATTTACCGGGGGTTGACTGTTTTGGTGAAATGGAACTAAACGAATTCCTAAGTCGCGTTCAAATTCTGGTTTGCCTTTTACCTTTAACTCCAGCTACCGAAGGAATACTTAACCTGGAGCTATTTAAAAAACTACTTCAACCCGCTCGTATTATCAATGTAGGGAGAGGCCCACATTTAGTGGATGAAGATTTGTTGTATGCCATGGATATTGGCCTGATATCAGAAGCCTATTTAGATGTTTTCAGTACGGAACCACTGCCTGAAAATCATCCGTTCTGGAATCGGAGTCATATCCATATCACTCCACATATAGCATCTAGAACCCGATCTGAGGATGCGGCTAAGCTTATCGTAGAAAACTATAAGCGTATTTCCTCGGGAATGGTTGCCCAATTTTTAGTTGACCGTGAAGTAGGATATTAGTAATGGGAAAGAGACTTCGACTGAAAGTCTGTAAGGTCTTACTCCAAAGCTTCACACTCATGTTTCTTAACATTGGCTTATACCCCAGGTTTTACACTCCAGTATAAAAACCATCCGGCAGCAGCCAGCAACAAACCCAAAAATACTTGGGCACCTAAATGTATGATTCCAGCCAACATCTGCTCTGTTCTAAAGAGCATGGTGCTTTCCCATATGTAAGTGGAAAATGTGGTAAAACTACCCAGAAATCCTACCATCAAAAACAACCTTAGATGCTCTAAGCCCCATTGTTTAGATTCAAAAAAAGCGGCTAGGAGTCCAATCAAAAAACAGCCTATCATATTAACCGAGAAGGATGCGAGCGGTACGTGAGAGGCCTTAAACCAGTGGGCCACACCCCAACCTAAAAGATAGCGGGTTAAGGCACCTAAACTACCCCCTAGCATTACGGCAAGTAATGACTGGATTTGCATGATTGAACCTTAAAGATGAACCGTATGTGTCCAGCCGAAAGAATCTTCTAGCTCTCCGTATTGGATACCGGTGATAGCATCAAAAAATCGTTTAGCCAAAGGACCTATTTCTCCGTTGCCAATCTTCACTTCTTCATGTTCATGGGCTATGGTTCCTACAGGGCTAATGACCGCCGCTGTTCCACTTCCAAAGGCTTCTGTTAAGAGGCCAGATTGGGCTGCTTCCATAATTTCACCAATGGTAATGCGACGCTCTTGAACATCCAAACCCCAGTGTTCGGCTAGCTTTAGTACCGAGTCTCTGGTAATTCCAGATAACACCGAACCACTCAATGATGGCGTTATAAGGGTGCCATCGATAACAAAATGAATATTCATCGTACCCACTTCCTCTATATAGCTATGCTCCCGAGCATCTAACCAAAGTACCTGAGTATACCCCTTGGCATGAGCTTGTTGTGCCGGCAGAAAACTAGCGGCATAATTACCGGCCGTTTTTGCCTCTCCCGTTCCACCGGGTACGGCTCGAACAAATTCAGGAGAAGTGGTTAAGGAAACGGGATTAAAACCTTCGGCATAGTATGCGCCCACGGGTGACATAATGATGTAGTAGGCATAAGTGGAAGAAACTCTAGCTGCTAAGTAGTCTTCATTAGCAAAAATAAATGGCCGTAAGTAAAGGGCCGTTCCCTTTTTTTCAGGCATCCATGCGGCATCTATGTGTAACAGGTGTTCAAGAGCCTCAATGAATAGCTCATAGGATGTTTCCGGAATACACATCCTTCTACAGGAACGGTTGAAGCGAGCATGATGAGCTTCTGGGCGAAAAATGTTAATGGTTTTATCATCTACATAAAACGCCTTCATCCCTTCAAATACCGCTTGACCATAATGCAATACATTCAAAGCTGGTGTAATCTGAATAGGTCCAAAAGGCAAGATTTTTGCTTGCTGCCATGCTCCATCGGCATAGTGCATTTGGAACATATGATCCGTGAAAGTTCGGCCAAAATCTAAGCGATTTTTGTCGAGTTGTTCGATGCGAGATGCCTGGGTCTTTTCAACCGTTATATGTACCGACATATGGGATAATAATTAGATTCCAAGAAATAGTGGGTCAATGAACAAAGTACGATTTTATTCCAATCATTTAAACGCTTAAAAGCCAGCATCTTGCATAACCGCTTAACCCGTACTTTGCATAGCGGCAGCGATGCTATTGATATTCAGAAACAGTAATTCTGTAAGTTCTTCTTCGTCCTTGGGTTGTCGGTTTGCCCACTTTTGAATGAGTTCGGTTTGAATCACATTTAATGGATAGGTAAATGGATTTCTAAACCGTATTGATCGTTGAATCACTGGGTTATGGTCTAATATTTGTTCCATCCCCGCTATCTTAGTGATGTACTCGGTTGCCCATTTAAAATCTTGAAGGATGAGATGATGGAAGGTGTCCTCTTCAACCCGATCTAAATACAACTCAGAACTGGCAATATGTGTTCTTGCTAACTCACGTTGTGAATTGTTTAATACGGTATAGAAAAAAATCCATTCACGATACCAACGTTTTACAATTTCTTCGGCATCTTCATTATTTTCGAACAATTTCTTGAGCCCAGCACCAATACCGTACCATCCAGGTACATTGTAACGCACTTGGGTCCATGCAAAGACCCAGGGTATGGCTCGTAGACCTTCAAAATCCAGCCCTCCACCGGCTCCTCTGGAAACGGGGCGCGATGCAATTGGTAACTTTCCTATGTGCTCAATAGGTGTTGTTTTCATGTACCAATCCCAGAAGCCTGGATGATCGATAAGTTCCCGATAAGCTTCCATCGTATATTGGGAAAGTTCTTGCATCAAATCCCATTCTCGGTCTTTACCAAATAAATAACCAGGTGCATTTTTTTGAGCCATAATGACCTGAGCCATCGCGTGCACTAGTTGCTCTAAATGGCGGTGCGCAATGGTCTCTAAAGAATATCGGAATGAAATCACCTCACCCTGTTCGGTAAAACGAATTCGACCATTATTGCTTACCGGCGGCATAGCTATGATGGCTTTATTGGACTGGCCTCCCCCGCGACCAACCGTTCCGCCACGACCATGAAATAGCCTAAAGTCAATATTATAGGAGCGACAGACCATACCTAAATCATACTGGGCTTTATTTAACGCCCAATTAGCGGTCCAGTAACCTCCATCTTTATTACTGTCACTATAGCCAAGCATGATTTCCTGAAAGTTATTGCGTGCGGACAGATGCTTGCTAAATAGAGGATCCTCGAACATTTGAGCCATCAAATCTCTAGAATGCTCAAGATCTTCAATGGTTTCAAAAAGAGGCACCACATCTAATGGAGTTTTCACTTGCTCCCCCTCCATACGCCACAAATCCATTTCCTTTGCAATCAATAGCACCTCAAGCATATCGCTTACCCCATGCGTCATGGATATGATATAGCTTCCGAATATGGAGGCATCCAATTCTAACATATCCCTGATTTCTTCAAATACGCCCAACACGCGTTGCGCGGTTTCACTGCGTTTAAACCCTCTGGAACATAAGGGTCTTGGGTTCTTGAGTTCTCTATCGAGTAAGGCAATTTTTTCTTCTTCCGCTAGAGTAGCATAGTCATCATGGGCCCCCGCAAAACGCAATAATTCGGCAACGGTTTCTTCATGTAGTCGAGAATGCTGACGAATATCCAATGAAGTCATGTGAAACCCGAAGGTTTTTGCACAGATGAGCAAATCATGTAAACGACCTTGTTCGGCCATGCCTTGAAGTCCATTTGCGATCAAAGAGTTACGAATCAATTCTAGATCGAGAATGAAACTTTCTGGAGTATACTCGGCAGATTGTTTTAGAATTTCTGCTTTATCATGATTCAGCGCGTGAAGTTGAGCGCTGATATTCTGCATGATATGGGTAATCTTTCTGCGATAGGGTTCTCGTTGATATCTTCGCTCATAGAGTTCTGATAGTGGATTGTCTATCTCCTCATTCTTTAACGACTCTTTGAGCTCGGAAGATATACCGGTCTCTTTATATGATATACTTAAGTAACGACGTAGGTGATCCAGTTTCTTGAGATAGACTTCAAGTACTGTTTTTCTTTGCTCAATAAGTGTTTTCCAGGTAACCGATGAGGTTACATTGGGATTTCCATCTCGATCACTACCAATCCAT
Organism: uncultured Balneolaceae bacterium; assembly: GCA_937125285.1. GTDB lineage: Bacteria > Bacteroidota > Rhodothermia > Balneolales > Balneolaceae > UBA1275. The sequence goes on from CAKZLH010000227.1 coordinate 16,312, forward strand.
GAGCGATATTTTAAAACAATAGGTAATTCGCCTTCATAGTGTTCATAAGCCACCGGATAATAGGTTTCCATAGCTAGTCGAATATCTTTGTACAACCTTGGAATGGCATCCCAAATCGTATGGGTGAAGAAATACAATCCATTCTCCACCTCATCTTCAACGGACATGCGTTCTGCCCGAACTTCATCCGTTAATAAGAGCAGTTTTAGTTGATTCAGGATTTCCTTTCTTAAATGTCGTTCCTCATCTGAGGTTAGTTCGTCGGTTCCCAACTTACTTACCATCTCACTGATTTCATGCTGCTTGGTAAGTACACTTCGTCGTCGTGCTTCGGTTGGGTGAGCAGTAATGGTAGGTTGAATGTCCATATGATTGAACACATCCAATACCTCTTCAAAGCTGTAACCCTGTTTCTTCATCACATGCACCGCTTCTAAAATGCTCTCATTACGAGGGGTATCCGGTGTCTCAGCAAATTCTCTTTTACGATTAATCAGACTTATTTCGTGCTGTTCAAGTGAGTTAACCAAATGAAAATAGGTCGTATAAATACGCAGGAATTCTTTAAGATCTTTGGAGGAGAGTTGCCCTAATTCCTGAACAAAAGTAGAGAGTTCTTCATCATTTCCTTGATCTAATGCTTTCTTTAAACGTATAGGTGCATTACCAATAAAGGCAAGGAGTTCAGGATTGTTTCTGTCGAGACTTAACTGCTCAAGTATTTCAGATAAAGCAGCTACGTGCTTACATAGAGATTCACTTACTTTACTTTCTGCGGCTAATTGTCGGACCGTAGATTCTAACTGCATGAGTACTTCGATTTTGTGTTGTGAGTACGCTTAAGTTAGTAAATTCTAGGTCTTATTGTAGTAGAAAGGGAAAAGCTTAATTTTTAAACAAAGTTGACGTACAAAATGTACACTCCCATCAGAATCAAGAAATAGCCAAATCCACGCTTCAACTGCTGCTGTGGGATGTATTGACTAGCCTTTGAGCCTATAAAACTACCCACTATACCGATGAGTATAAATACGAGTACCAACTGCCAATTGATACTGAGGTTTTCTTTGGCTAAGACATCTATGTATTTATAGAAGCCCAATAAACTTTTTGCCGCTATAATAAAGAGGCTCGTACCAACCGCTATTCTCATGGATAGCCCTCCTAGTAGTACTAAAGCCGGAATAATTAAAAAACCACCTCCAACACCAACCAAACCTGTGACTACCCCTACGACCAAACCTTCGGATATCAACATCCAAATTGGTGCGGTTTTATCCTTAGCTTCCAGTTCTTTAGGTTTTCTAATCATCATTGCTGCAGCGATTAACATGACCACCGCAAAAATCATCAATTGAATGCTTCCGGTTAGGTACTTGGATAGTGCCGCCCCCCCATACGTGCCTGCCATTCCAGGTATACCAAAATAAAAAACACTTTTCCAGTCTACCTCTTTACGGATTGTATAGGGAATTGCTCCTACAAGCGAAATAGTTGCCACAATACCTAAAGATTCAGCTATGGCAACTTTTTCAGGTTCACCAACCAGGTAAACCAATACGGGAACTGTTAAAATAGAACCCCCTGAGCCTAATAAGCCCAGGGAGATTCCAATAAGAAGCGCACCAATCCAAGCCCAAATCATCAATTAGGCCTCTACCAGTAGATTGTTTTTAGCAAGATACGGCTCAACGGCATCTGCTACCAATACCACTTCATGTCCATGCTTTTGCATCAGTGCAGAGGTATAGGCTGCTCGACCCCCAGCTTGACAGTGCACCAAAAGTGGTTTGTCTGTAGGAATTTTATCCAAGTTTTCCAATATTCTGGTATGAGCAAAATTAAGAGCCCCCTTAACCGATCCTAGTGCATTTTCGGATTCTTTACGTACATCCAATACTTGATAATTACCCGTGTTGTTATACTCATCAAACTCTTCAAAGGTAATGGTTGGAGTAGTCACTAAGTCCAAACCAGTTGTTGAGTATAGTTCTTCTGGCGTGATGTATCCTTTAATATTGTCCAGACCAACTCGGATTAAGTCAACAACGGCTTCAGCTACTTGAGACTCTTCAATGACCAAATACATATTTTCATCTTCGGTAACAAATGAACCGAGCGTTGTGTTAAACGCTTTATTAACAGGCGAGAACAGCGCATTTTTTATATGACCAGCCATAAATGCTTCTCTCTCCCGGGTATCAATGACCACAGCAGAAGCATCCGATTCAACCGCAGATAAGAAGGCATCTACCGTAAGATGGGCTGGTTTTGGTAATTCACCTAATACCTTTGGACCCATTTTATTGTCTCTTTTCATGCGAGCAAAATAAAGGGGCGGTTCTGGTTGTCCGTCTAAAATAAAGTTCACAAAATCCTGCTCGGTGATTGCAGCCTTAATAGAATTATTGAATCGCAATTCATAGCCAACCGTAGAATCGGGAACAGCACCTAATGCTTTACCACAAGCACTACCCGCTCCATGACCTGGCCACACTTGAACATAGGATTCCAAATCTTTGAATTTATCTAATGATTTATAGAGTACTCGAGCAGACTCTTCCATCACCCCTTCCATTCCAGCGGCTGATTCTAGTAGGTCTGGACGTCCAACATCACCAACGAAAACAAAATCACCCGAACAAATACCCATTGGTTCGTCCGTGGTTGCCCCATCGGAAACCAAATAGCTGATGTGCTCGGGAGTGTGACCAGGTGAATGCACCGCTTTGAAAATGATATTTCCAATTTTGAAGGTATCGTTATCGGTTAATAGCTCGAAGTTATAGTCGCTATTTTTTAACCATTCATATTTCCAATTAGCATCTCCTTCGTCGGAAGCATAAACTTTTACGCCTTGTTCTGCGAACTCACGAAGTCCTGACAAATAATCGGCATGAATGTGAGTATCCGCTGCTGCAACGATTGTTAATCCATGTTTTGCAGCTAAAGTTTTATACCGCTCAATATCTCTCATAGGATCTATAACCACAGCTTCGCCTGATTTTTGGCACCCTATTACATAGGCGTATTGCGCTAACTTTTCTTCAAAGATTTGTTCAAAAAACATAGTGTTTACCGAGTTTAATGTGTTTGGTTAGCTGGTTAAAGTCATTCTCTTGAACCAGATTTTGTATTTGTATGATAGTACAAATATCTGTACACTTGTAACAACATGTTATTACATTTAGTACAGGTTATAGTAGAGGCCAACCATGGACGAACAATCAAAACCCCGTCATGAGCAAATCGCCTTCCATCTGCGAAGAGAGATTATGGAAGATTATTTTCAGGAGGGTGATAAACTCCCATCAGAAAAACGCTTATGTGAGTATTTCAATGTGAGCCGAATTACGGTTCGAAGAGCTCTTCAAACCCTAGAAAACGAATCATTGATCTATCGTAAGCAAGGTCTGGGTGCCTTTGTGATGGCTCGGAAAAATGAACAGCCACTCATTCAGCTCACCGATTTTTCGGAGGATCTCCGTAAGGCAGGCTATGAACCGAGTTCAAAAATCATCAGTTTCAAAAAAACCAAATCGGATGTAACCATCAATTCACGATTGGGTCTGTCCCCCACGAGTCAGTTGATGAGACTAGACCGAATACGTTATGCGAATGATCAAGTAGTTGCCTATGATCAGACTTGGTTACCCGCTAGCTATGGGCAGTTATTATTTGATGAAGACTTAGAATCCAAAACCATCTATGAGATTTTAGAAGAAAAGTATGAAATACCCATTACAGCGGGTTCCTATTCCTTTAATGCCATATCAGCAGACAAGGAAATAGCCAAGCATGTAGGGGTTGAACTTGGTACAGCGCTCATGTGTATTGAGCGATGCTCGAAAACCCTTGGAAATAAACGAGTCTATTATCAGTACCGGTATATGAACCCCGCATACATCACTTATGAAATAGAATTACGAAGAGATGATAGCTCGTTGAATTCTACCAAGGAGGGCATGCCTTTAAAACAATTTGTTCCCAAATTTACCGTCTAACTTCAGGCAGATTTTGAGCGATATACCGTATTTGGAACAGTATCTTGACCCTTAGCTATAATTTTTTGAATGAGCAAATCCTCATCACACACTTCGGCTAAGCTCATAGTCTTCCCTTCCCGTATCCAATGTTTTAAATTGGATATGAAGTGTTCTCCAATAGTATGACTCACATAGGCTCCTAGTTCCTCTAAGGCCGCTGCATTACAAAGCTGCTCATATTGATTGCGTATGGGAATGGTGAAGAGTTTCTTCCCCAAATACATGGACTCTGAGGTAGTTTCGAATCCAGTGGCCGATACAATACCCAAGCAACTTTCAATACTCTCGAGAAAGGATTCATTGCCAACAGGCCTTAACCAGACATTTTTATCCCACCTAGACTGCTCACAGTCGGAGCTGAAAATATGCCAAGCAACTTCTGGTATGGCATTAAAGTAGGGAAGTAACTCGCGATAATTATAGGCCGGTAAGTATACCGTTACATGATCCTGTGCCGAGGGGCTCAGGTTCTGGATGTGTCGTCTAACAATAGGCGGTTCAATAAATTCATCATACCGCAAATAATGACAGGCTACGGCCGTATTTGACGGAGCAAAATGACGAAGTACGCCTTCAGAAAAAAGAGAAACGTTCTTTGGCCTAGGTGTTTTTTGGGATAAAAAAGACGCTTGATGACTTATTGCAACGGTTGGCACACCAGATTTATATGCTGCCCAAGCTGTAACCGGTTCATAATCGTTCACCACAAAATCATAATCTGTTACAGGCAATGAATGAATATCCTGTAGTAGTTTAATTGGGCGGATATTTTTGGCGGTTACAAAATAATCTACACTACCCTTATGATCATACTCCAAACTGATCCCGCGCGCGATGTACCTTATAGGGTCATCTAGGCTTAAATTATAGTTATACCCACTAATTAGAATATCTACATCAGCCAATTGTTTTAGCCTTGGCAATATCACCCGAGCTCTACTTATATGACCATGGCCTGTGCCTTGAATGCCATACAAAATTCTCATGCTTGAACCTGACCTAAGTTGGAATCAACAATAGCCGTGTGAGAAGGCACCAATGGCATTATGTTGGTTCTAGAATGTAATTGCACATCCGTTTCGTACCGATACAAACTCCATTCATGTCCATCGTACTCTAAAGCGGTTAAATTTTCAATCCAGTCACCGGAGTTCATATAAATTACGCTGCCATGTTCATTTTCATATCCGCGTATCTTGGGTTGATGAATATGACCACATACAACATAGTCATGGCCCTCTTCTATGGCCAATTCCATGGCGGTTACTTCAAAATCATCTATAAAATTTACCGCGGTCTTCACCCCATTCTTGATTTTTTTAGACAGCGATAGCTTTCCATATCCTAATCGCACTGAGATTGTGTTCACCCAGCGATTCAATAAGATTAACAATTCGTACCCATGGCCTCCAAGTTTCGCAAGCCATTTGGAATATTTCATGGTCACATCAAAGATGTCTCCGTGAAAAAACCATACTTTTTCACCATTCAGTTCTAAGACTAGCTTGTCCCGCACATGCAATGGACCTAATTGCATCCGAGATATTTTTCGAAGAGTTTCGTCGTGATTCCCGGTTAAATAATAAATATCTACTCCATTGGTCATCATGGTAATGAGCGTCCTTATTACATGCATATGAGCATCTGGCCAATAATATTTTTTAAATTGCCACATATCGATAAAATCCCCATTTAGGATAATCCGTTTGGGATCGACGGAATTAAGATATTGAATAAGCTCCACGGCATGGCAACCCACTGTTCCGAGATGTACATCGGATATAACAACCGTATCTAATGTTCGTTTCATAGGGTAGATGAATTTAAAAAAATAAACACCTCCCATATTAAGCTGAGATAACCCCGATATTAGGGAATCATTAATCTAGCGCATTGAAGCTATGATTGAGTATATTACGGCATGAATTTGTTCAACAATCGAAAGCAGTATACGACCAGACTTCTTTTGAATAAATAGCCGTGCTATGAAAGATTCCAATACAACTATCCTCTTTCTACTTTTAACTCTGTTTCCTTTGGTAGCCTGTGAGTCGATTTTTGTAAATGAGCAGTCCAGCACGAACCCTCGCTGGATTAAACACCCAGCCGGTGAACAGCAGTGTATTCCTTATGAATTTGCTAATATAGAAGATGCTCTTTTAGAGTTAAGCGATGCTAAAATCACTGTATTATCTTCAAAAACCGTGCAATTTCCAGTATGCAAGGCTTGTAGCTGTCCAGTTGGACTTGAATATCATGCCTTGATATCGGAAGTAGATCTACCCGAGGCATTGCGGATGGGTTGGATACAAGTAGCGGCAGATTCAGCAAGCTCAGAATAACCTCTTCGAATTAACTTACTCATACACTAATTACTGTAGCGAAGGCATCAAACAGCATATGCAAGAACATATTGAATCCTATACCAAGGTTGCATTCACAGATATCGACGGCGTATTACGAGGGAAATACCTTCCCTCAAGTAAACTGGAAAAGGCATTTAGTGATGGCATTGGATTTTGTAATGTCGTTTTTGGCTGGGACGTTCAAGATGAGGTATATCCGTTTGAAAGCCTAAGTGGTTGGGATACCGGATTTCCGGATGGCAAACTCAAAATTGATGCGTCTACTAAACGGGAAATGCCCTGGGAAGATTCTATGCATCTTTATTTGGGTGATTTTCGGAATGATGAGACCCTTAGTGAAATTTGCCCAAGAAGTCTTCTGCTGAACGTTATTCAGCAATGCCATGAGATGGGGTTTGAAGCCAAATTTGGGGCTGAGTTTGAATGGTTTTTATTCCGGGAAAGCCCTCAAAGCCTTCAGGATAAAAATTTTACCCAAATACATCCCATAAGTCCTGGTATGTTTGGGTATTCTATGCTGCGAAGTGGGCAGTTTAAGGAGATTACCCATATGCTATTGGATTTTTGCCGTACAGCCGGATTACCCTTGGAAGGACTTCATACAGAAACGGGACCAGGCGTTTATGAAGCGGCCATTCACTATGATAATGCCCTCAGATCAGCCGATAACGCAGTACTATTCAAATTACTCGTAAAACAAGTGGCCTATTCTATGGAGTATGTTGCGAGTTTTATGGCAAAATGGTCATTGGACTATCCAGGTTGTAGTGGCCACCTACACCATAGCCTTTGGAACGAAAATAATGAAACCGTATTTGGGGCGGCTGATACCCATACTGGGTTAAATACGGTTACCGAACAGTTTTTGGCTGGACAATTGTTTTGTCTTCCCTACATAATGCCCTTACTAGCTCCTACAACCAACAGCTACCGCCGCTATGTGAAAGGTTCATGGGCTCCAACAACAGTAAGCTGGGGAATGGATAACCGAACAACCGCCATTCGAATCGTCTCGGAACTAAATGGTGGGTTACATTTGGAGCATCGTGTTCCTGGCTCCGATGCCAATCCGTACCTGAGTATGGCGGCCTGCTTGGCCAGTGGTCTCTATGGAATCAAGCATAAGCTAAGCCTAAAGGATAGCTTTGCTAAGGGCAATGCATATGAAGTTTCAACGCTTCATAAACTTCCAGATACCCTCGCTATGGCTGTTGATCACATGAACCATTCTGAGATACCAAACGAATTATTTGGGGATGTTTTTGTGGAGCATTTTTTAAAAACCAGATATTGGGAAATTGAAAAGTCAGAAAAAAAAGATCTGGATTGGGAATTAAGCAGATATTTAGAAATTATTTGATATGGCCTTTATTGATTTCAATACCATTGTAAGTAATGCCTGGGAATCCTACGATCCCAGCAGGGAACTGGTTCATATCGAGGATATCAGTGCCAAAGTTTCGACTAATCATGTCTACCGGATGATTCTATCCGATAAAAGCATCATCGTAGCAAAGTTGTCTTATTTTGGATCCTATGATCATTTTGTAGAAGATCATACCATAATTAATAGCTTATCGAACAATTTACCTGATCCTTTTGAACATGTACTTTCCCGTTCCCTCATGAAAGGAAACGAATTATTTGTATACCGTCATAAAGTAGACCCCCTCGATGTATGGGTGGTTTTTTATCGACCTATTAAAATTCGGCACCGTTTACCTAGACGATTGGATGAATCAGAAATCATCAAATTTGGTAATCAAATGGCACACTTTCACAAAGCTTGTGATAAAGTGCGTCATACCCTCCCTCCTTCTTCAAAAACCTTAATGGTAGACATTGATGACTTATTAAACTATCTGAAGACCGAAGAAGGAACTTTCGTGCATCATATGTATCGAAATTTGATAGAAGATCAAGCAGAACTGTTCAAAGAGAATTTTATTCGCTTGGAAGCCGATAAACTTGAACGTATTCCCGTATTTGTAGATTGGAATATTGGGAATTTTTCTGTGACAAAAAGTTTCCGTCTTTATTCTCGTTGGGATTATGATTGGTTTAGAGTGAGCAGCCGAATGATGGATTTTTATTTCTTCTCAAGAGTCGTATCCGACATTGGTGATCGAACCCTATTTACCTACAACGCAGATATTATGATGCATGAACGTTTTAAGTTATTTCTGTCGTCTTATCATCGCATCAATCCATTAAGCGAACAGGAAATTCTATTTCTTAAAGAAAGTTATCGCTTCTTCCTATTAACCTATGTGGTTAAATATGGACGGTTTTTCTTCCATGAACTATTTGCAAATAAGCTTCAAAAAGAAACCTTCGAAACACATTTACCCAAGTTGGATAAAGGTTTCGATCCCACTCAGCTCCTCACTATACTACACTCATGAATTATCAATCCTTCTCACGCATTATAGAAGACTTTAAAGTCGTCATGTTAGACTCCTATGGAGTAGTTAAAAATCACAAAGGCCTGATCGACGGCGTACAGGAAAGTATTCGACATCTCAAGCAAAAAGGCAAAACCTTTCGGCTTTTAACCAACGACGCCTCTCGAAGTCAACAACAGCAGCTGGAAAGCCTTCAACGTCTGGGTCTTCACGATATAGAACTGAATGAAATTATCACTTCCGGAATGATGGCTCGTCAATTTTTGGAACAAAAAATTGTATCGGGACGAATAGCTTACCTAGGCACTCAAAACTCGGCGGAATATATCCTTCAATCAGGATTAAAGCATGTTGCTGTTGGAGATGTGGATTTAGACGATATTGACGATATTAGCGCCTTTGTTTTTTTGGATGATGAAGGATTTGACTGGAATACCGACATAAATAAGACCGTAAATCTTTTACGAAAAAAAAATATGCCGGTGATACTGGCCAACTCAGACAAGTATTATCCTGTATCTAAAAATGATATTGCGGTTGCTACAGGTGGTATTGCTAAACTTGTGGAGAGTATGCTGAGTAAAAAATTCATCCATTTTGGTAAGCCTGATTCACAGATGTTCATGTATGCTTATGAAAGCCTGATCCAAGAAATTGGCCCACTAGAAAAAAAGGATATCCTTATGGTTGGTGATACTTTGGAAACCGATATTCTCGGTGGAAATCGATTTGGGGTAAAAACAACCTTAGTACTCTCTGGTAATACTCGTAAAGAACATGCCGAGAGAGAGATTGCCGCCACAGGAATTATTCCTGATTTTATCTGTGACGATATCCTAAGTTAGATTCAAAGTCACCTGCAAATCTTACCAAATGCTCTCTTTTCTGATGACTAGCTATTGACATACGCTTCAACAGGTAAACAAGAGCATACCAAATTTCTATCTCCATAGGCATCATCTACACGAGATACCGATGGCCAAAATTTGTGGATTCTTAGTTCTGGTAATGGGAATACGGCCTGTTGCCTAGTATAGGGTTTGTCCCATTGCTCTTCCGTAATCACCCGCATGGTATGCGGAGCATTTTTGAG
>CAKZLH010000228.1 GCA_937125285.1 uncultured Balneolaceae bacterium
GTAATACTACTTTCCATATTGGTGTCCCAACACGAGGTGGAGTAATTAATGCTGCCAATGCCACCACGCACGAATTCAAACTGAGCAAAACCCGAATCGTCAAAGCCCTTGAGATCAGGGTGAGTAAAGTTACGTACCGTGCTTTGGATCTTGGTGATGTCACCGAATACCCAGTACATGAGGTCCACAAAATGGCTGAATTGGGTGTACAGGGCGCCTCCGTCTTGATCCAAGGATCCTCGCCATGGGCTGGTAGAATAATAACGTTGATCACGATTCCAGTAGCAGTTGGTTTGCACCATGAGGATATCTCCCAAGGTTCCGGATTGCACCATGTCTTTGAGCCATACCGATGGGGGAGAGTAGCGGTTTTGCTTGACTACAAATACATGCTTGCCCGTTTCTTTTTCGGCAATGAGGATTTCCTCACATTCAGCACTGTTAATGCCCATGGGCTTTTCGATGACCACATGGTAACCCGCCCGTAGTAACTGTACGGCGTAGGGTGCATGGAATCCGTTGGGCGTGGCAATGGTCACCACATCGGATTGTTGGCCGCTGGTTTGTTCGGCGTGGATCAATTCATCGATGCTGGTATAGGTGGTTAGAGTTGGGAAGCCCAAGGGTGCTCGCTGTTCAAAATGGCTAGAATCGGTATCACAAACCGATAAGAGCGTACACTCGGGATGCTCGTGTATAATTTTGGCATGGCGCTGCCCAATACGACCAAAACCGACCACGGAAAATTGAATAGATGACATAAGCTAAATTTTTCGGAAGATACGAAAATATGTGGTCAAGGCTACAAGTTAGAACCGCTTCACAGCTGAGCTACCGAATCGTTGCGTTGCTTTGCTTCGAAACTTTCACAGCTGCCAAAACTACGAATCCACTTGTTGCTGCCGAAGGAGTTCGAAATACTGTTGAACGAGGCGCTGATAGTCAGGAGCGAAGGGGGTAAAGTTCGGATCATTCAGACGTTGGCGTATACGCTGCTCAAGTTCCTCTAAACTCATGGGTGGAGTGGGGCGATTGAGCGGATCTTCGGCGGTGGTACCTTCTCGGCGCTCATCCTCTTCACGTTCTTCCATGGCATCTTCGGCCTCTAGCATGCGCGATAGAATATTCTGTTGCCGTTCAATGAGAATAGGATCAATAACGCCACCACGTAGGTCGTTTATGGTATCCTCCATATCCTCAATCATCCGCTCGAGCTGGCTTCCTAGCTCATCCCCTGCCTCGAGCCCACCGTTTTCTTGCATCTCTTGCAGTTGCTTTCGAATGGCGTTTTGCTGGCGGGA
>CAKZLH010000229.1 GCA_937125285.1 uncultured Balneolaceae bacterium
GTCAAAATCGACTTCTGACGACCATCCAAATACCATACGCCTCGTTCATCAAAATAGGCATCTTCCTCTAACATAATGCGAATCTCTTTTCCCCACTCTTCAATATAACTCGCCGCATTTAACTCAATGGAATAGGCCGTATTCAGATGCAAAGGATAATCCCCAGTCCCCGGTACGCCTCCCTGCGAATCCCACATTCCCAAGGTCGTTCCCGCAGCGTGTCCATGATATCCAATCGGATGGGTATAAATGGAAGGTTTAATTCCTTCTTCTATTGCCTGAGCTCGAGACATGGCCAGCACTTCGTTCCCAGTTCGCCCCTCCTCAAAATTATTGGTGAAAATATCCTGCAGTCGGTTGCCCCGATCAAAAGCTTCCACCAGATAAGCCGGCACCTCGGTCTCACCCGGTTTCAGCACATAAAAATGCTGTTGGGTATCCGTATTCAGGCGTAGATACGTAATGCCAAAGTCTACATGCAACAAATCTCCCGGCATAATGATGTCCTCCGATGGGCGTGAATCAAAGGTTCGTAAATGATCAAATGATTCGGGATCCGCCCTTTGAATAGATACGCTAGGATGAAACCATGTGATGAGGTTCAAATCCCGAACCCGCTCTCGCAACCACCAAATCACATCTTCGGTGCTGGTGATCCCGGGATGAATCACCCGCTCGGAAAAAGCTTCTTCCAAAATGCCATGCGCAATACGCACAATATGCGGATACAAATCGCGCTCTTTAGCCGAACGAGTTTCCAACCATCCTACCGCAACCTTCTCAGCTGAAACCACTCGAGAAGCATAGTCCTCTCCAATATTTGCCAAAAAATGCTCATAATCTGTTGCCACTATTCCATCGGCTAACCCCCAATGCTCCGACCGATTCACCCCGATCGTCTCAGGATCTCGCTCCTCAATAATTTCCTTCAATCTCTTCCACTGATCCGGCTCCACTTCCTTGTCCCACGCCTTCTTGAACACCTCACCCACATCGTAACGCGCCACCGCCAAGGTTTCCAAACCCTCCTCAGGCCCTCGATCATAAATCACCAAAATAGTTCTACGCCTCGCCGCTAGCCACGTTGCCGGTAACATGGTCTCGATCACCGGATCTTCGTTGTACTCCCGCGAGATAATGACCCACATATCCAAGCCTTCTCGCCTCATAATGTCCGGAAGCACCGTTTCCATTCGCTCTTTCAATACCGCATCAATCACAGCGGCTCGTTCTTTCATCGGCAAAATCATAGCCTCGGAAACCTGATCGCTGGTTTGCGCCTCAAGGTTTACCGGTAAAAA